>CAYQJU010000010.1:0-58967 GCA_964417875.1 uncultured Steroidobacteraceae bacterium | reverse complement strand
TGCAGGTGGGCATGGTGGGCATCAACGTGCCCATCCCGGTGCCGATGGCCTGGCATTCCTTCGGCGGCTGGAAGCAGTCGCTGTTTGGCGAGCACCACGCCTATGGCGAGGAGTCGCTGCGCTTCTACACGCGCTACAAGAGCGTGATGCAGCGCTGGCCGGAGGGCACGGGCCGCGGCCCGGAGTTCACGATGCCGGTCAATTGATGAAGGCCATCACCAGCATTGCCGACCTGCGCGAACTGGCACGCCGCCGCGTGCCGCGGGCGCTGTTCGACTATGTGGATGGCGGCTCTTACGACGAGATCACGCTGCGCCGCAATCGCACCGACTTCGATGCCATCCGCTTGCGGCCGCGTGCGCTGATCGATGTGGCTGCACAGAGCCTGGGCACCTCGATCCTCGGCGCGCCGGCGGCAATGCCACTGGCGCTGGCGCCAGCGGGCATGGGCGGCTACATCCGCGGCGACGGCGAAATCCTCGCCGCACGCGCGGCCGAAGCATTCGGCATCCCGTTCTGCCTCAGCACGGTGTCGATCTGCTCCATCGAGGACGTGCGCGCCGCGACGCGCGCGCCGTTCTGGTTCCAGTTGTATGTCATGAAGGATCGCGGCTACACCGCCGAGCTGGTGAGCCGCGCCGCAGCCGCCGGCTGCACGGCGCTGATGATGACGGTGGATATCCCGGTGGGCGCGCTGCGACGGCGCGATCCGAAGAACGGCCTGAGCGTGCCGCCGCGCATCACGCTACGCAATGCACTGGATGTGGCCCGCAAGCCCGGCTGGCTGTGGAGCCTGGCGCGCACGCCGCGCCGCGGCTTCGGCAACATGGCCGATGCCGTGAAGCGCGCCGGCGGCGGGTCGTTCGCGCAGTTCGTGCAGAGCCAGTTCGATGCCTCGGTGACCTGGCGGGACCTGGAACGTTATCGCGCGCAGTGGCAGGGAAAACTGATCGTCAAGGGAATCATGGATGAGGAGGACGCGCGGCAGGCCGTGGCCCTCGGCGCCGATGCACTGGTGGTGTCCAACCATGGTGGCCGGCAGCTCGATGGTGCGCCGTCGTCGATCTCGATGCTGCCGCAGATCATTGACGCGGTGCAGGGTCGCGCCGAGGTGCTGCTCGACAGCGGCGTGAGATCCGGCATGGACATCCTCAAGGCGCGCGCGCTGGGCGCCCAGGCGGCACTGGTGGGTCGTGCCTGGCTGTATGGCCTGGGCGCGCTGGGGGAACGCGGTGTGGCGATGGCCATGCAGATCATCAGCCGCGAGCTGCAGGTGAGCCTGGCGCTCACCGGCTGCAATGACGTGAACGCGCTCGGGCCGCAGCATCTGGTGCGCGACACCTGACCTGCCCGGGCCCGCCCCGCTGCGCGCGCTTTGGAGTAGGCTTCGACCCATCCAAAGGGAACCAAAGGATGCAGCATGGCGGGAAAAGTCGCTCTGGTGACTGGCGCGGGATCGGGCATCGGCCGGGCCGTGGCCCTGGGCCTGGCGGCCGCAGGCTATCGTGTGGCGCTGGCCGGGCGTCGCGAAGCGTTGCTGCAGGAAACAGCCGCCAGCGCGGCCGGCGGTGTGCTGGTGGTGCCCACCGATGTCACGGACGAGAAGGCCGTGGCCGCGATGGTCGATCGCGTGGTGGCGCATTTCGGTCGGCTCGATGTGCTGTTCAACAATGCCGGCACCACCGCGCCCTCGACGCCCACCGATGAGCTTGCCGCCGAGGCCTGGCGACGCGTCATCGACACCAACCTGACCGGCGCCTTCCTCTGTGCCCAGGCCGCATTCCGTGCGATGAAGGCGCAGCAGCCGCGCGGCGGCCGCATCATCAACAATGGTTCCATCGCCGCGGAAACACCGCGTCCGCACATGGCGGCCTATACCGCTTCGAAGCATGCGGTGACCGGCCTCACCAAGACCCTGGCGCTGGAAGGCCGGCGTTACGACATCGCCTGCGGACAGATCGACATCGGCAATGTGCAGACCAATCTCGGCATCGACATGTCCGGCGGCACGCTGCAGGCGGATTTCTCGATGAAGCCCGAGCCCACATTTGACGTGAAGCATGTGTCCGAGGCGGTGATCTACATGGCCGGCCTGCCGCTGTCGGCCAATGTGCTGCGCATGACGGTGATGGCCACCAACATGCCCTTCGTCGGGCGCGGCTGAGCGCGAAGGGGAATCAAGGATGCAGCAGCCATCAGCGTTGACCGGGTCACCCACGCGCTTCGAGGCGGACATTCCCGACTGCGAAGTGGTGGGACAGATTCCCGCGGAGCTCGACGGTGCGTTCTATCGCGTCGGCGCCGAATGGTATTACCCGCCGAAGTTCGCCGACGATGCCATCCTCAACGCCGATGGCTACATCAGCATGTTCCGCATCCGCAACGGGCGCGTCTCATACCGCGGCCGCTGGGTGCAGACCGAACGCTTCCGCCGCAACCAGGAAGCCGGCCGTCAGCTGTATGGCTACTACCGCAATCCGTTCACCGACGATGCAGCCGTTCGGGATCCGGAGCGCCCGGCTCGCCGCACCGTCGCGAACACCGCGCCGCTGGTCTACGGACGCAAGCTGCTGGCCCTGAAGGAAGACGGACTGCCTTACGAACTTGATCCGAACACACTGGAGACCCGCAGCCAGTGGGATGCCGGCGGCCAGTGGCGCAGCCAGACCTTCAGCGCGCACCCGAAGCTCGACCCGCTGACAGGCGAGATGGTGGCCTTCGGCTACGAGGCCACCGGCCTTGCCAGTGACGATCTCTACATCGCAACGCTCGATCCGCGCGGCCGGCTCACCGACAGTGTCACCGTCAAGGTGCCCTACGTCAGCGTCATCCACGACATGGCGCTCACCCACCGGCATGTGGTGATTCCCTTCGGCGGCTATGTCACCGGCATGGAGCGGCTGCGCGATGGCAAAATCCACTGGGGCTGGGACGCGAGCAAGCCTTCGATGATCGGCGTGATGCCGCGCGGCGGCAGCGCGCGCGACATGCGCTGGTTCGAGGGGCCGGGGCGCTGCATGATGCACACCTTCAACGCGCACACCGATGGCGACAAGGTCGTGCTGTATGCGCCGTTCTACGACTCGAATTTCTTCCCGTTCTTCCCGAACGTCGACGGTTCGCCATTCGATCCGGCCGGTGCGCGCGCCTTCATCCGCCGCATCACGCTCGATCTGTCAAAGCGGTCCAACGCCTGGCAGGAGGAAATCCTCTGGGACACCCCCATCAACGACCTGGGAAAGATCGATCCGCGCGTGATGACGCTGGAAACCCGCTACCTCTACATGCCCTTCATCGACGACACCCACCGCGTCGCTGATTCCTTCCGCCTGCCACAGGGAACCCCGGCGCGGCTGACCAACATGTATGGCCGCTTCGACTTGCGTACCCGGCAGATGCAACGGTATTTCGCCGGCCCCACGCACTCGCTGCAGGAATGCACCTTCGTGCCGCGCGAGCCGGCCGAGGAGGGCAATGGCTACCTGATTGGCGTGTGCACCAACCATGCCGAGCAGCGCTCCGAGCTGGTGATCGCCGATGCGCAGCGCCTGGGTGATGGAGATGTGGCGCGCGTGCTGCTGCCGTTTCGCATCAGCCAGCAGGTGCATGGAACCTGGGCCGGCAGCCATGAGCTGCCGCTGCTTTAATCAGGCCAGCCAGTCCTGTCCGCGCAGTTCGGTGAGGTAGGGCAGCAGCTTCGCGTCCAGCTCTGGCTCTGGCGAGCGATATGACCATGTGACCTGCGGCGGCATCGACACAAGGATGGCCTCGGTGCGGCCACCGGACTGCAGGCCGAACAGCGTTCCGCGGTCGAACACCAGGTTGAATTCCACATAGCGGCCGCGCCGGTGCAGCTGGTAGGCGCGCTCGCGGTCGGTGGAAGGCGTTGCATGGCGCCGGTCGATGATGTCGCGGTAGGCGCGCAGGTAACCTTCGCCGACCCGCTTCATCAGCGCGAAGCCCTGCTCGAAATCAAGCGGTGTGTCCGGCGAGCCCTCGTTCACGTCGTCGTAGAAGATGCCGCCGACGCCGCGCGCCTCGCCGCGGTGCTTGAGGAAGAAATACTCGTCGCACTGCCGGCGGAACACCGGATAGAGCGCGGGCGACACGGCATCGCAGGCATCGCGCGCGGCGCGGTGCCAGTGGACGATGTCCTCCTCATAGGGAATGTAGGGCGTGAGGTCGAACCCGCCGCCGAACCACCACACATCGCCGGCGCTGAAATAGCGCACGTTCATGTGCGCGGTGGGGGCGTGCGGGTTGCGCGGATGCATGACCACCGAAACGCCCATGGCATGGAAAGCGCGACCGGCCAGATGCGGATTGCGCGCCGTGGCGGCAGGCGGCAGCTGCGTGCCGCGCACATCGGACAGAGCCACGCCGGCGCGTTCCATCACTTCGCCGTCTTCCTGCACGGCGGTGACGCCGCCGCCCTGCAGGCCACCGCCCGCCGGCCGTGCCCACGAGTCGCGCAGGAAACTGCCGCCCAGCTCATCGCCAAAGACACGGCACAGGTCATCCTGCAGGCTCTTCAGGTGGACGAGGACATCGGTGGCGCGCGGGTCGTTGTTCATGGCCCGATTCTAAGGCGCCGCGCGGCCAAAATCCGTAACTTCAGGCAGCCCCTTGCAGTATGTTGGCGGGATGATCCGGCTGTCCGCGAATCTCTCGACACTGTTCACCGAACATGCCTTTCCCGAGCGCTTCCAGGCTGCCGCCGCGGCGGGATTCCAGGCGGTGGAGTGCCAGTTCCCCTACGGGTTCGACGCGGCAGATCTGGCGGAACGCCTGCAGCGCCATGGTCTTTCCTGCGTATTGGTCAACGCGCCGCCCGGTGGCACGGGCGAGCGCGGCATCGCGTCGCTGCCCGGGCGTGAGCTTGAGTTTGATGCATCCATCGAGCAGGCCGCGCGCCACGCGCGGGCGATGGGCGCGCCACGCGTGCATGTGATGGCAGGGCTGCTGCCGGCGACCGCGGACCGGCAGCGCCATCTGGACGTGTATGTGGCCAACCTGGCCCGCGCCGCCGACCGGCTCGCGGCTGACGGCATCGACGTGATGCTCGAACCCATCAACACTCGGGTCGATGTACCGGGCTACCTGCTCGATTCGACCGCGCTGGCGGTGGAGTGCATCGCGCGCGTTGCGCGTCCCAATGTGCGCCTGCAGTTCGACGTGTATCACATGCAGGTCATGCAGGGTGACCTGCTGCGTTCCATCGAGCGCCTGCTGCCGCACATCGGCCACATCCAGATTGCCGACAATCCCGGCCGGCATGAGCCAGGCACTGGCGAGATCGCATTCGGGCGGCTGCTGCCGGCCATCGATGCGCTGGGATATACCGGACACGTCGGGTGCGAATACACGCCCGCGGGCGACACGCTGGCCGGACTTGCATGGGCGCGCGACTGGCTGCAGCCGGCAGCATGAATTCTGGATATCAATCGGAACGGAGGGGCGCATCGTGTATGCAGTGACTGGAGTGGGCGGATACATCGGATCGGCAGTGGTCGAGAACCTGATCCAGGATGGGGTGCCGCCGGGGCAGATCCGCGTCACCAGCCGCGACGAGGCCACGCTGGAGCGCTGGCGGGCCCGCGGCGTGCAGGCATTTCGCGCCGACTTCAATGATGCGGATGCATTGCGCGAGGCCTTCCGCGGCGCGCAGCGCATGTTCATGGTGTCGACGATGGAAGTGGGCCCGGTGCGCCAGCGCCAGCACCGCAATGCCGTCGAGGCTGCCAGGGCGGCGGGCATCGGGCACATCGTCTACACCTCGTTCCTCAATGCCGACAAGCCGCATGTGAGCTCCTTCGAGCTCACCGACCACAAGTTCACCGAGCAGCTGATCCGCGGCAGCGGCATGCGCTTCAACTTCATGCGCAACAACCAGTATGCCGACGCCATGGCCGAGAACCAGGCGAACATCGCCATCACCACCGGCAAGTCCATTGGCAACGCCGGAAAGGGTCGGGTCGGCTTCGTGTCGCGCGATGACGTCGCGGCAGTGGCCGCAAAGCTGCTGCAGGGCGAGGGCGAGCCGGACACCGGCTATGACGTGACCGGACCGGAAGCCCTCAGCTACGGCGAGGTGGCCGCGCTGATCAAGGAACTCAGCGGCGCCGAGTTCGAGGTCATCGACCTGACCGACGAGCAGATGTATGCCATGTGGGATTCACTGGGTGTGCCGCGCGAGGCCACCGGCGATTTCTCGAAGTCGCCGGTGCCCTGGTGCAGCGACGGCATGGTGTCGTTCGGACGCATGATCCGCGAGGGGTACCTGGACGTGGTCACCGATGTGGTCGAGCGTTTTACCGGCCGCAAGCCGAAGAGCCTGCGCCAGTTGATGATCGAGCGGCGGTCCACCTGGCCGAAGCCGGTCCGGCCCGCCTGACGGCGGCGTCGGAGCCGGTCCGGGCCAACCATCGTACGCCCGCTGCAGCGGGCGGTACAGGACCCGCGTTTCCGCAGGTTATCTCCTCCACGCCACGCTTGCAGCGGACCCGGATTGCGGGCGCAGAATGAAATCTGCGTTCACATGAGGAGGGTTCATCGTGAGTGCTGCAACAGCAATCGAGAAGGCCGGCATGCTGACCGGTCGCCAGATGGTTCTCGTCCTGGTCATTGGCCTGCATGCGCTGGTCATTGGCGCATTGATGACGATGCGCATCGTGACCGATGGATTGCCCATGGTCACCGTGTTCAAGCCGGTCACCCAAGTCGAACCGGCCGATCCCCTGCCACCGCCGCCATCCCTGCCCGTGGAGCCGAGCATCGTGGCGCCACCACTGCATCTGCCGATGGTCGCGCCGCCGAACATCGACCTGCCGCGTTCGATCACGGCGCCGGTGGAGAGCCCGGCGGTACTCGTCCCGGAGACCCGGCAGGGGCCGGTTGGCGAGACGCCCGTGGAACAGGTCCCCGCCACGGCCCTGCAGTACAGAGCCACCCGCTCGCCGGATGATTACTACCCGGCCACCTCGCTGCGGCTGCAGGAGCAGGGGGAGGTCATCGTGCAGGTGTGTGTGTCGCCGGCGGGAAGCCTGGAAGGAAGTCCGACCGTCGAGCGCGGCTCCGGCAGCCGGCGCCTCGATGCCGCCGCCGTGAAGTGGGCCAGCGAGGCATTGGCATTTACGCCGGCCACGCGCAACGGCGCGGCCATTTCCGCCTGCAAGGGATTCCGGGTGAACTTCCGCCTGCAGTAGGCGGCCTCGAAGTGCGGCGCCGGCGCGCGCCGCGTTTCGGTTTATAGTGTCCGTGTCGCGCGGATGCCTGGCGGGCTGGTTTTCTCCGCGTTTCTCGAGAGGGCGCGGGGCCGGAGCGGATGAAATATCGGGCGCGTACGCTGGATCGCATGGACGAGGCGTCCCTGCTGCAATTGCGCTTCCGCGACCTGGAGCTGCCGCGCGGCACGGGCATGGCAGCCGAGCACATGAAGCAGTTGTACCGTGAGCTGCGCGCCCGTGGCCTGCGCTTCCGCCCGCACTACTGGTATGCCGAGGAGTGGTTCTCTCCTGACGGAGTGCCCGGCATCGCGCTGCCTTTCTATCTTGCACAGCCGCGCCTGATGCGGCTGGAGCGCCGCTTCATGCAGCAGGTGGAAGGCGGCAACCGCCGCTGGCTGATGCGCATCCTGCGTCATGAGACCGGTCATGCGCTGGACACGGCCTACCGCTTGCGCGAGCGCAAGGACTGGCGCGAAGTCTTCGGCAGCCCGCACGAGCGTTATCCAGAAGACTATCGTCCACGCCCGGCCAGCCGGCGTTATGTGCTGCACCTGGGCCACTGGTATGCGCAGAGCCATCCCACCGAGGATTTCGCTGAGACCTTCGCGGTGTGGCTGCAGCCGCGCGCGCGCTGGCGACGCGACTATGCCGGCTGGCCGGCACTGCGCAAGCTGGAGTACGTGGATGAACTGATGGCCGAGATCGCAACCAGGCGTCCCTTGGTGCGAACCCGCCGCGAGATCGAACCGATCGGGACATCCACTGTCACATTGGGGGAGCACTATCTGCGCAAGACCGGCAGCTATCGCCTGGACGACACCCGTTACGATCGCGCGCTGCGCCGGCTGTTCAAGGCCGACGCCGACGGTCGCCACGCGGCCGCCGCCGGATACCTGCGCACGGTGGCACCGCGCATCGGCCGGCGCCTGGTGCGCGAGGCCGACCTGCACCCCTATGTCGTCGAACACACCCTGGAGATGCTGGTCCACCGCCTGCGCAACATGCAGCTGCACCTGCGCCATGACCGCCGCCGCGCACAGCGTGAGTTCGGCGGTCTGGTGCGCCGCGTGGCACTGGGCATCCTCAAACGCAATCGCGAGAGCTATTCATTGTGAAGAAACAACGCATCCTGCTGCTGGTCAACGACGCGCTGATTCCGCCGGATGACCTGCGTGGGCTTTCCGAGGAACACATCGAGGCCTGTCGCACCGAATACAACGTGCTCTCGACACTGTCGAACCTCGGCCACGAGGTGAAGGTGCTCGGCATCGGTGACAAGATCGGCGAGCTGCGAAGGGTGATCCGTGACTGGCGGCCCGACATCACCTTCAACCTGCTCGAGGAGTTCTCCGGCATCGCCACCTATGACCACTATGTGGTCACCTTCCTCGAGCTGATGCGCCAGCCCTACACCGGCTGCAATCCGCGCGGCATGATGCTCAGCCGCGACAAGGTACTGACCAAGCAGATCCTGCAGTACCATCGCATTCCCACGCCGCGCTTCCATGTCTTTCCATGGGGGCGCGCCTATCGGGAACCGCGCGGACTGTCGTTCCCGCTGTTCGTGAAATCGGTGATGGATGACGCCTCGCTGGGCATTTCGCAGGCATCGATCGTGCATGACCGGGAGCGGCTGCGCGAACGGGTGGAGTTCATCCATGCGCAGGCACAGGGCGATGCGATGGCCGAGCAGTACATCGAGGGCCGCGAGCTGTACGTGGGCCTGCTCGGCAACGAGCGGATCACCACCTTCCCGGTGTGGGAGATGGACTTCGGCAGCCTCGCCGACGTGCAGGCCGGCATCGCCACGCGCAAGGTCAAGTGGGATCGCGAATACCAGCGGCGCCATGGCATCCATACCGGCCCGGCGAAGGGACTGCCCGAAGGCGCCGAGGCGCGCATCATGCAGCTGGCCAAGCGCGTCTTTCGCGCGCTGCACATGAGTGGCTATGCGCGCATGGACATGCGCATGCGCCCGGACGGGAGCGTGTTCGTGCTCGAGGCCAACGCCAATCCGAACCTGACCTATGGCGAGGATTTTGCCGAGTCCGGCGAGCTTGCAGGCTATGACTACGACCGGCTGCTCAACCGCATCGTGCAGCTGGGCCTGGGCTACCGGCCCGAATGGCGCATGTTCGAGTAGCGGTGGAGGCCTGCTGCCCTCCGGTGCTAGGCTGGTTGCGCAGTACAAAGAGAGAGGGGGCATGCAGGCAAGGTTTCTCGTCGCGGTCTGCGGTCTTGCCGTCGCGGCGACCGCCGCCACCCAGCAGGTTTCACCGGGCGGCGAATGGCTCAGCTACAACAACGGCCTGCATGGCCAGCGCTACTCGCCGCTGAAGCAGATCGATGCGGGCAATGCGGCGCGCCTCGGCGAAGTGTGCCGGGTGCAGATCGACGGCCCCAGTTCCTTCCATGGCGGGCTCATCGTGCAGGGCGACACGCTCTATACGGCCACGCCGCGCGAGACCGTCGCGCTCGACGCCACCACCTGCGCGCTGCGCTGGAAGTTCACCTATCGCCCGGAAGAAGAACGCTGCGCGGGATCGAGCCGCGGCGTGGCATTGCATGATGGCCGCATCTTCCGCGGCACCTGCGACGGCCGGATGATCGCGCTCGATGCCGCCACTGGCCGGCTGCTGTGGAAGAACGCCATCGCCGTGCCGCAGCTGGGTGAATCCACCACCGCGGCGCCGCTGGCCTGGGGCGGCACGGTGTACATGGGCATCGGCGGCAGCGAGCTGGGCGTACGCGGGCGCGTGATGGCCTTCGATGCGGCCACCGGCAGGGAACTGTGGCGCTTCCATACCATCCCGATGGGCGATGAGACCGGGGCGGAAACCTGGGAGCGGCCGGCAACTGCGAAGACGGGTGGCGGTGGCGTGTGGGGCGTGATGTCGCTGGATGTCAGCACCGGCGAGCTGTTCGTGCCGGTGGGCAATCCATGGCCCGACATCGACAAGGACTACCGGCCCGGCGCGAACCTGTTCACCAACTCCGTGGTGGTGCTCGATGCACGCACCGGCGCCCTGAAGTGGTGGCATCAGGTCTCCCCGGCGGACTGGATGGACCTCGACCTGGTCGCAGCGCCGGTGCTGTATCGCGCCGACGGTGCGCGCGACTTCATGGCCGTCGCCGGCAAGGATGGCCATGTCACCGTCGTCGATCGCGACACGCGCGAGGTGGTCTTCCGCACGCCGGTGACGACCGTGCAGCCTATTCCCGACAAGCCCTCGCCGCAGGGCCTGCGCATGTGCCCCGGCTATGCGGGCGGCGTTGAATGGAATGGTCCCGCGCTGGATCGCCTGAACTCCCAGCTGATCGTCGGCGCGGTGGACATCTGCTTCAACGTGAAGCTTGCTGCGCCGGAGCGCTATGTGCCGGGCACGGTGGAATTCGGCGGCACGGTGGAGCCTTCCGGCGAGCCGGTGGGCTGGATCACCGCCATCGATCCGCTCACCGGCGCGGTGCGCTGGAAATACAGGGCCGAGCGTCCGGTGGTCGCCGGCGTGACGCCCACGGCGGGTGGCGTCACCTTCACCGGCGATCTGGCGGGCAATTTCCTGGTGTTCGACAGCGACAGCGGCGAAGTGCTGCACCAGGCGAAGGCCCGCGGCGCGATGGCCGGCGGTGTGGTGACCTACGAAGTGGGCGGCCGGCAGTACGTGGCATTCGCCGCCGGCAACATCTCGCGCAATGCCTTCGGCGACCTGGGCCTGCCCAGCGTGGTGGTCATGGCGGTCGACGCGGATGCGGCGCCGGTGGTGCGCGACATCACCGCGGCCGATGAAAACGCTGCGCTCCAGGGCCAGCGACTCTATGGCCAGGTGTGCCAGTCCTGCCATGGTCCGGACGGCAACATGATCGCCGACCGCCGCCTGGGCGGCATCGCCGCACGGCAGGATCTTGCCGCCACCATCGCATCGATCAAGCACCCGAAGCCGCCGATGCCGAGGCTCTATCCGGAGTTGCTCGGCGAAGCGGATGTCCGGGCGGTGGCCGAGTGGATACATGAGGAGCTGCGATGAACACGAAGCGAGTGCTGGCATGGGGTGCGGCCATGGCGATGGCGGCGATGGGCGCGACGGCGCATGCCGGCTATGCCGATGACCGCGCCGAGATCGAGAACCTGTCGAACAAGTACATGGTGGCGGTGGACGCCGGTGACATCGACACCGTGATGTCCACGTGGGCCGAGGATGGCGTTCTCGAATGGGTGTATGGCATCGAGCATGGCAAGGAGGCGATCCGCAAGGCCATGTCGGGATTCGGCGGCGCGCGCCGCATCGAGATTCCCGAAGGGGCCACCTCGCGGCCGCGCACCCGTCACCAGATCATCAACCATGTCATCGATGTCGACGGCGACACCGCACGCACCACCGCGTACTGGTTCGCGCTGACCAACAACACACCGCAGAAGGATGTGCAGCTGCTGTACTTCGGCCATTACGAAGACGTGCTGGTGCGTGTGAATGGCAAGTGGCTGTTCAAGCACCGCAAGGTGTTCAATGAATCGCAGCCCAACCGCGCGCTGTTCTACCCGGGCCTGGGCGAAAAGGATCCGCGCGAGGCGAACTAGGGGCGCTGGCTTGCGGGCCTGGGCTGTATGGATGTACAGTCCCGGCCATGTCCCTCCACGTGCCGCCTTCCGGGTTCAGGGGTCGCGGCGCCCTCAGCAATCCGCCCAGCCGCTACGACAGCCAGCGGTCCGAGACCGTGGACGACGGCTGGTTCCAGGAAGAACTGGCCGACAGCATTGCCACCGCGGTGCTGCCCGAGCCGGCCCGCTCGGTCATCACCTACAACCAGTCCCCCGACATCCCGTTCGACCGCTCGATCAATCCCTACCGTGGCTGCGAGCATGGCTGTCCATACTGCTTCGCGCGCCCCAGCCATGCCTATCTCGGGCTCTCCCCGGGCGTCGACTTCGAGACGCGGCTGTTCTACAAGGCCGATGCCGCCGCACTGCTGCAGCAGGAACTCGCCCGCAAGTCCTATGTTCCGCAGCCGATCATGTTCGGCGCCAACACCGATCCCTACCAGCCGCTGGAGCGACGCCTGGGCGTCACGCGCTCGCTGCTGGAGGTGCTGAGCGCCCAGCACCATCCAGCCTACGTGCTCACCAAGGGCTCGCTGATCCTGCGCGATGCCGAGCTGCTGGCCGACATGGCGCGGCGCCGCCTGATGCGCGTCTACGTGACGCTGACCACGCGTGACCGCGACCTGAAGCGCCGGCTCGAACCGCGCGCGGCCGCGCACCAGGCCCGGCTGCAGGTGATCCGTGAACTTTCCGGCCGCGGCGTGCCGGTGGGGGTGCTGATCGCGCCGGTGATCCCGGCGGTCAACGACCATGAGCTCGAGGCGCTGCTCGAAGACGCGGCCACCGCCGGCGCCGACAGTGCCGGCTACGTGCTGCTGCGCCTGCCGCTGGAAGTGGCGGACCTGTTCCGCGAATGGCTGCAGGCACACATGCCCGACCGCGCCGCGCATGTCATGTCGCTGGTGCAGGGCGCGCGCGGCGGGCGCGACAACACCTCCGGATGGGGTGAGCGCATGCGCGGCACCGGAGCCTGGGCGCAGCTGCTGCGCGACCGCTTCCATCTCGCGCGGCGCAAGTGCGGTCTTGGCACCGGTCGCGACAACGCGGCGCTCGATGTCTCGCAGTTCCGGCCGCCGTCCACCGGCGGCCAGATGGACCTCGGCCTGTAAGGCTGCACTGCGGCAATTTCAGGGATTCTCCGGGCCAGGAGTGTGGAGGCCGTCACATGGATGCCGCAAAGGGCCTGCAATCATGACCTTGCACCCCCGAATCGCCCCAAGGCCTTTCCCCTTCATGCCCGACAGCCCGGATCCGGCCACTGCTCCTGACAGGCGTCGCCGGCGGCCGCTGCGCGCCGCCTGGCCATTGCTGCTGATCATGCTGCTGATGCTCGGCCTGAGCATCGCCAGCGTGCTGCTGGTTTCATGGACGCGCGCCGCGGAACATGGCCTGGCGCTGTGGGCCGTGTCCGAACACCAGGCCGTGCACGAGCTGCGGCGCTACACCGACGCAGGTGACGAGGCCCACTACCAGCGTTTCGCGCGCGAGATGGAGGTGCTGCGCTCCTTCGACATGGCGCGCCTGCAGCTGCAGAGCGCCACGCCCGACCGCCAGGTGATCCTCGACAGCATTCGCGAGGCGGGCATTCCGCCCGAGGATGTCAACGGCATCATGTGGCTGTTCCGCCTGCTGAAGCATTTCCCGCCCGTGGTGCGCGCCATGGACCTGTGGGCCATGGGTGGCACTCTGGTCGCAGAGCTCGATCCCATCAGTTCGCAACTTCGCGCCGAATTCGCCCGCGGACCGGACATCGCACGCGTGCATGCGCTGCGCGACCGCGCCGATGGAGTGCATGCCCGCATCCGGCCGATGGTGGTCGAATTCGGGCAGATGATGGGCGTCACCGCGCACCGCATTACCTCGGCGCTGCTGGTGGTGCTGCCGCTGTTCGCCGGCGCCATGGTGCTGCTGGGCATCGTGATCTTCCGCGCGCTGGACCAGCGGGCCTCCGGCGTGACGCGTGCGCTGCGCGAGCTGACCGCGCGGCTGAAGCACCAGGCCTCGCATGACGCGCTGACCGGCCTTGTGAACCGGCATCGCTTCGAGGTGGTGCTGACCGAAGCGCTGGAGCGGCACGGACAGGTCGGCGAGGACATCGCGCTGCTCTATTTCGACCTCGACCAGTTCAAGGTGGTCAATGACACCTGCGGGCATGCCGCCGGCGACGAGCTGTTGCGCCAGCTCGCCTTCCGGCTGCGCGCGCTGGTGGGCGACGCCGGCACGCTGGCGCGCCTGGGCGGGGATGAGTTCGGCCTGCTGCTGCCCCGCCACTCGATCGCGGACGCAATGCCGCTGGCCGAGCAGCTGCGCCAGGAGATCGTCGCGCAGCGCTTCTACTGGAAGGAGCGCACCTTTGCCGTCAGTGCCAGCATCGGCCTTGTGGCGCTGGGGCCGGACATGCGCTCGGTGGCCGATGCGCTGGCGGCCGCCGACCAGGCCTGTTACCTGGCGAAGGAAAATGGCCGCGACCGCGTGCACCTGTACCTGCCGGACGACCGGCAGGTACAGCAGCGCTGGGGCGAGATGCAGTGGGTCGAGCGCCTGCAGGCCGCGCTGGATCGCAACCAGTTCACGCTGGTCGCACAGGAGATCCGTCCCGTGGGCCATCACCTGCGTCGCGATGGCGCGCCGGCGCGGCGCTTCGAACTGCTGCTGCGCCTGGATGGCGCCAATGGCGAGCTGATTGCGCCAATGGCCTTCATTCCCGCGGCCGAGCGCTATGGCCTGATGCCGCGCATCGACCGCTGGGTGATCCTGCGTGCCTGCCGGGAACTGGCCGCGTTACGCGCCAGCGGCGTCGAGTTGCCGACCTGCATGGTGAATCTGTCCGGCGCCTCGGCCAGCGACCCGGGACTTGCCGGCTACATCGCCAGCTGCCTGCGCGAGAATGGCCTCGAGGGTCACCACCTGGGATTCGAGCTCACCGAGACGGCGGCGGTGCACAACCTGGATGCCTGCTCGGAACTGATGGTGCGCCTGCGCCGGCTCGGCTGCCCGATCGCACTGGATGACTTCGGCTCGGGCATGTCCTCGTTCACCTACCTGCGCAACCTGCCCATCGACTACCTGAAGATCGACAGCGCCTTCATCCGCCAGATCGCCGCCGATCCGATCGACCATGCAATGGTGGAAACCATCCAGCGCATCGCCGGCATCATGGGCATGCGCACCGTGGCCGAGGGCGTCGAGACCGCCGAGGTGCTCGATGCGCTGTCGCTGATCGGCGTGGACTTCGCGCAGGGCAACTGGGTGCGCCGCGCCGTGCCGCTGGTGCAGATTCCCACGCTGGTGGGCAGCGGCGGGCAGGGCAGCCTGCACAGCCGCAACGATGCGGCGCGTGCATTCAGCGCTTCAGCGCCTGCACGATGATCCACACCACATCGCGGTCCTGCGCGTCCTTCATGCGCGCGCCGGACATCAGCACCCGCACGCGGTGGCCATCCCGGTGCAGCATCTCCTTCACATTCGGGCCGAAGCGGCGATTGCGCGGTGACAGCGAGATCTGCGTGCGATCGGTCTCGCGGAATTCCTCCGGCGTGATGTCCATGTAGCTGAGTTGCAGCAGCTCATCGTGGCTGTAGCCCAGCATGGCGAGCAGCGCATCATTGGACTTCAGCAGCCTCCCGGCCGGAAACTCCGTCAGGCAGATACCGACCGGCGAAAGCTCGAACAGCGACCTGAAGCTCCCCTGCTGTTCCTGCAGGGACAGCTCTGCGGCCTTGCGGCTGCTCACGTCCATCTGCGTGCCGGCCATGCGCAGCGGCCGGCCCCGCGCATCGCGCTCGATCACCTTGCCGCGCACCTCAGTCCAGATCCAGCGTCCGTCGGCATGGCGCATGCGCGCATCCACGTCGAAGATGGCGTCATCCCCGCTGATCGCGGTATCGATGGCGGCCATCACCGCCGGGGCGTCGTCCGGATGCACCAGCATCGGCATGAAGCGGTCCGGCGTCATCGGGTTCAGTTCCGCGGCGCTGCGGCCGAGCATCTGCGCCCAGCGTTCATCGACGGTGATCACATCGGCGCGTGACTCCGCATCGATGCGCGCTTCCCAGACGCCCACGCCCGTGCCGTCGATGACATTGCGCAGCCGCTGCTGCTCGATCGCGAGCGCCTGCGCTGCCGTGGCCGCGCCCCGCGCATCGGTCAGGCCGCGCAGGCGCAGCCGGTAGAACCACAGGCAGCCGATCCCGACCAGCAGCGCGGCGGGCATGGCGCCGAGGACGGCCCAGAAACGTGCGCGCTGCAGATGGGCGCTGTACAGGCTGGCATCCACGTCGATGCCCAGCGCGCCGTATTGCTCGCCGGCGGCATCCACCAGCGGTGCCCAGCCGGTCATGAACAGTCCCCACTTGTCGCCGTAAGGCCGGTCGGTGGCCGCGGCGCGGCCGATGTTCTCGCCATCGCCGAAGGCCAGCAGCATGGCTGGATCGGATTCCGGATACACCTCCCACAGCTGCGCCTGGTCATCGACGCCGTCGCCATCATGATCGCCGGGCAGCGCGGCATCCAGCACAAAGCGCACGCGTCCGCCATCCTGCACGGCGGTGTAGATGAAGCGTACATCCGGCAGCGAGGCACGCAGCCGGCGCAATGGTTCCACCGCTTCCCGATACACCGGGCCCTCGTGCTGCGACGGATCAGTGAGGCTGCGATGCAGCCTGGGGTCCACCAGCTGCGCGGCCGACTGCGCAAGGCCGGTCAGGTAGCGGCGGAAGTCCGTATGGATGGTGCTGGAGAGCGCCAGCCACATGCCCACGGCGCCGACCACCAGTGCAATCGTGGTGGCTGCGGCGGCAAGCAGGGTTTCGTGACGGGCCTGGCGACGGTCATCCGGGTGGATGGTGCTGTTGGCGGCGCCAATGGCGGAGTCCGGTGAGTTCTGCACGCGGCGAGTATGCCGCGCGCGGGCGCAGTCGCGCCGCGCTGCAAGCCTGTGCGCCTGCAATGTGTGACCTGAATCACCCGCCGGCGCTGGTGGATGTGGCCTGTCATCCCCGTCCTACTCCTCGGGTCCCTGCGCGCCAACGGTGGTTTTTCTGCCGTGCTGCTAGGGTCGGTCGACGGGTCGCCCGGCATCCATCCACATTGAGGAGTCATGATGGCCGCATCACCCAGTCAGGCACGTGGCCGCACGAACGGGAACCTGCCGCGGGATCCGCAGGGTCCGGTGGATCCCACGCAGCTTTACGACAAGCCGCCCTTCGATTCACCGCTGCAGCCCTGGCCCGGTCTCACCAGCCAGATGACCCCGCGGCCGGACCACGGTGAACACAGCTATCGCGGTTCCGGACGCCTTGCGGGCCGTCGCGCGCTGATCACCGGCGGAGATTCAGGCATTGGTCGCGCCGTGGCGATCGCCTTCGCGCGCGAAGGTGCGCAGGTTGCGATCAACTACTGGCCGGCCGAGGAGGGCGATGCACAGGAAGTGGCCGCGCAGGTGCGCGAGGCCGGCCACAAGGCCGTGCTGCTGCCAGGTGACCTGCGCGACGAGATGTTCTGCAGCACGCTGGTGCGCGATGCGGCGCGCGGGATGGGCGGCCTCGACATTCTCGTCAACAATGCCGCGCGGCAGTATTCGACGCCGGACTTCTCGCACCTGACCACCGAACAGCTGGAAGACACCTTCCGCACCAACCTGTTTCCGATGTTCTGGGTGACCCGCGCCGCGATGCCGCACCTGAAGGCCGGCAGCGCCATCATCAACACCACTTCGGTGCAGGCCTACGATCCATCGCCCGACCTGCTCGACTATGCCGCCACCAAGGCGGCGATCGTGACTTTCACCAAGGGCCTCGCAAGACAGTTCGCGCCGAAGGGCGTCCGCGTCAATGCGGTGGCGCCGGGACCGGTCTGGACGCCGCTGCAGGTGGTGAAGGGCGCCAAGCAGCCGCAGGACCTGCGCCACTTCGGCAGTGGCTCCCCAACGGGGAGACCCGGGCAGCCGGCGGAACTGGCGGCGGTCTATGTGCTGCTGGCGTCGAACGAGGCCAGCTACATCACCGGCCATGTGTATGGTGCGGTGGGCGGGGAGGGCGGTCCCTGATCCGGCGCAGAAAGTGGTCGGGGTGACACGATTCGAACGTGCGACACCTACGTCCCGAACGTAGTGCTCTACCAGGCTGAGCTACACCCCGTCTGCGTGGGCGCGGGAGTGTAAGCGACCGGCGGCGGACCTGTCACGGTCCGCCAGCAACTTCGTTGGACGGGTGGCTGCTAACGGTCGCGGGCGACGGCCACTTCGGCCAGCGCGGCCAGCGCGTCACGGAACGGCGAGGCGGCCACCGGGCCCAGCACCGCCACCGCGGCCTGCGATTCCTGCATGGCCCGCTGCTGCGTGTACTCGATGCCCCCGGCGGCGTCGATGCAGGCCACGATGCGCCCCAGGTCCGACTGGCGGCGCGCGCCATCGCCGGCGGCGGCCACCGCGGTGCGGATCAGCTCGCGGTCGGCCGGCGGCGCATGCCGAAGCGTGTGGATCAGCGGCAGCGTCATCTTGCCCTCGGCCAGGTCCTCGCCGAGGTTCTTGCCGCGGGTGCCCGGATCGGAGCGGTAGTCGAGCACATCGTCGATGAGCTGGAAGGCCGTGCCCAGGCGCCGCCCGTATTCGGCCAGGGCCTGCTGGGCCGCCGCGCTGCCGCCGGCCAGCACCGCGGCCACCTGCGCGCCGGCCTCGAACAGCTTGGCCGTCTTGCGGTGGATGACCTCCAGGTACCGCTCCTCGGTGGTGTCCGGGTCCTGCGCATTCATCAGCTGCAGCACCTCGCCCTCGGCGATCACATTGGTGGCATCGGCCATGATCTCCATGACCTGCTGCACGCCGATCGAGGCCATCACCTGGAAGGCGCGCGAATAGACGAAATCACCGACCAGCACGCTGGCCTCGTTGCCGAACAGCGCGTTCGCCGTCTCGCGGCCGCGGCGCATGTCCGAGTGGTCCACCACATCGTCGTGCAGCAGGGTGGCGGTGTGGATGAACTCGATGAAGCCGGCCGCCTCGATGTGGCGCTGGCCTTCCAGGCGCCCGGAGGGCGCGGCGGCATGCGCCGACAGCAGCACCACCAGCGGCCGCAGGCGCTTGCCGCCGCCGGCCACGATATGCTCGGCAACCTGGCTGACCAGCGGCACGCGGCTGTCGAGCCTGGTGCGGATGACCGTATCCACGGCGGCCAGCTCGCCGGCCACCAGCCCCCGAATCTGCTCCAGCGTCATCCGGCCCCTTCCCGACCCTTCAAAACAGGGGGCCGATGGTAGCAGGACGGGCGCCGGCGCCGACGCCAGTTCACTGGCGGCAAGTGGCTGTTTGATCGGGGAAAACCCGCCCGATATCCGGTTTGACCGGCGCCGGGCCGACCATTAGAATGCGCGGCCTTTCCGTTCGGAGCCTCATCCAGATGTACGCCGTGATCGCCACCGGTGGCAAGCAGTACCGGGTCGAAAAAGACAGCCTGCTCAAGGTCGAGAAACTCGACGCCGAGCCCGGCTCGACCGTGTCCTTCGACAATGTCCTGCTGGTGGCCGATGGCAGCGACATCAAGGTCGGCAGCCCCCTGGTCAGCGGCGCCACTGTCAGCGCCACCGTGGAGCGCCACGGCAAGGGTGACAAGAAGGTGATCGTCAAGTTCCGCCGTCGCAAGCACTACAAGCGCGCCGGCAATCATCGCCAGCCCTACACGCTGGTGAAGATCACCGCCATCGCTTAAGGAGCTTTACTCAAATGGCACACAAGAAAGCAGGCGGCAGCACGCGCAACGGCCGCGAATCCCACAGCAAGCGCCTGGGCGTGAAGCGCTTCGGCGGCGAAGCGGTGCTGGCCGGCAACATCCTGGTGCGCCAGCGAGGCACGCCGATGCGCGCCGGCTCGAACGTGGGCACCGGCACCGACCACACGCTGTTCGCCCTGGTCGATGGCAAGGTGCAGTTCAGCAGGAAGGGCCCGGAAGGCCGCACCTACGTGAACGTGGTGCCGGCGAACTGAACGCCGCTTGCGCATTGACCTGATCGATCGCGACCCCGGCCTTGTGCCGGGGTTCGCGTCTCTGGAGCCCGATCATGAAGTTCGTCGATGAAGCCACGGTGAAGGTGCAGGCCGGCAACGGAGGCCGTGGCAGCGTCAGCTTCCGGCGCGAGAAGTTCATCCCCTTCGGCGGCCCCGATGGCGGCGACGGCGGCATGGGCGGCAGTGTGTGGCTGCGAGCCAGGGAAGGGATCAACACGCTGGCGGATTTCCGCATCCAGCGCACCTATCGCGCGCGCAATGGCGAGGGCGGCTCGGGCAACGACTGCACCGGGCGCGGCGGCGAAGATCTCTACATCGATGTGCCGGTGGGCACCACGATCACCGACGAGGACACCGGCGAGGAACTCGGCGACCTGAAATCCGCCGGCCAGCTTTTGAAGGTGGCGCAGGGTGGCAAGGGCGGGTTTGGCAACACCCGCTTCAAGTCGAGCACGAATCGCGCGCCGCGCCAGTTCGGCTCCGGCCTGCCGGGCGAGAAGCGCACGCTGCGTTTCGAAATGAAGGTGATCGCCGACGTGGGCCTGCTCGGCTTGCCCAATGCGGGCAAGTCCACGCTGATCCGGGCAGTGTCGGCGGCGCGCCCGCGGGTGGCGGACTATCCGTTCACCACGCTGTATCCGAACCTCGGCGTGGTCGACGTGGGCGAGCACCGCAGCTTCGTGATGGCCGACATCCCGGGCCTGATCGAGGGTGCAGCAGAAGGCGCAGGACTGGGACATCGTTTCCTGAAGCACCTGCAGCGCACGCGGGTGCTGCTGCACCTGATCGACATCGCGCCACCGGACCCTGAAGCCGATCCCGTGCGCGATGCGCGCGCGATTGTCGGTGAGCTGGAAAAGTACGACCCGCAGCTGGCCGCCAAGCCGCGCTGGCTGGTGGTGAACAAGATGGACCTGATGCTGCCGGAGGAAGCGCGTGAGCGCGCCCTGCAGATCGTGCGCGGATTGCGTTTCCATGGGCCGGTGTTCCTGGTGTCGGCGGCGACGGGCGAGGGCACGCGCCAGCTGGCGCAGGCGGTGATGGAGTTGATCGAGGCCGTCGCGGCGGGACGGGAGCCGGAGATCCGCGGGGCGCTGGAAGTGCCGAAAGTGGCCACGCGGATGAAGGCGAAGGCCGGGATGCCGGCCAGGGGCAAAGCCAAAGCCAAGGCCAAGGCCAAAACCAAAGCCAAAACCAAAACCAAGGCCAAGGCCAAGGCCAAGGCCAAGGCCAAGGCCAAGGCCAAGGCCAAGGCAACCAGGGCCGCCGCGCCGAATGCACGCCTCGCGCGCAGTTCAAGCCGCAGGGCGGCAGCGGGTCGCACCCGTGCCGGCGCCGGGCGCAGCCGTTCGACCCGCTCCCGCCGCAAATGAAAAAGGCCCGCTTGAAGCGGGCCTTTTCACATCAACCGTTGGCGTCAGTTGCCGGCGGCAGCCTTGGCGCGCGCCGCCAGGCGGCTCTTGTGCCGGGCAGCCTTGTTGCGATGGATCAGGCCCTTGTTGACCATCGAGTCGATGGTGGGCTGGGCCTCGCGCAGCGCAGTGCGGGCGTTCTCGGGATTGCCGGCAGCCACTGCCTCGGTGGCCTTGCGAATGGCCGTGCGCAGGCGCGACCGGTTGGCCACGTTCTGGGCGCGATGCTTGACTGCTTGCCGCGCTGCTTTCTCGGCCGACTTGGTATTCGCCACTTTGCTGCAATCTCCGCCTGAAATTCCCCCGGGATCGGGGCCGCGTAGTTTGGGGAGCGGTCGATCGGAAGTCAACGGGAAATCGCCCCGGCAAACGCACAATCTGACGGGATATCAGCGGCTTGGGGCCACATGCGCCTGCCGGCGTTCTGATAGGCTGCCGCGGCGATGAGCCGCCCCCTCCTGAAGAGCACCGGCAGCACCGGTGCCGCCACCCTGCTGTCTCGCATCACGGGCCTGGTCCGCGACGCGCTGCTGGCGCAGCTGCTGGGCGGCGGCGTGGCCTCGGACGCGTTCTACGCGGCCTTCAAGATCCCGAACTTCATGCGCCGCCTGTTCGCCGAAGGCGCGTTCTCGCAGGCCTTCGTGCCAGTGATCTCGGAGTATCGCGCGAACCGCGCGCAGCAGGACGTGCGCGAGCTGGTGTCCGGCGTGGCCGGAACACTGGGCACCGTGCTGCTGGCCCTGAGCATCGTCGGCGTGGTGGCCGCGCCGGTCATCATCATGCTGTTTGCACCGGGCTTCCTCGCCGACGGCCGCTATGAGCTCACGGTGCAGATGCTGCGCTGGACCTTTCCGTTCATCCTGTTCATCTCGATCACCTCGCTGCTGGCCGGCGTGCTGAACAGCCACGGACGGTTTTTCCTGCCGGCCTTCACGCAGGTGATCATGAACCTGGTGCTGATCGGCGCCGCGGCGATGATCGCGCCGGGCAGCGACAACCCCGCAGTGGTGATGGCCATGGCCGTGTTTGTCTCGGGCGTGGCGCAGGTGGTGTTCCAGCTGCCGGCGGTGTCGCGTCTGGGATTGCTGTCCTGGCCGCGCTGGCGGCCGCGCCTGGAAGGGGTGGTGCGGGTGGCAAAACTGATGGTACCGGGGATCATTGGCTCATCGGCCGCGCAGATCAGCCTGCTGCTCGATACCGTCATCGTGTCGCTGCTCGCGGCGGGCAGCATGACGTGGCTTTATTTCGCCGACCGTCTGATGGAGTTCCCGCTGGGCGTGTTCAGCATTGCGCTGGCCACCGTGATCCTGCCTACGCTGTCGACGCAGCATGCCTCGCGCAGCATGGAACAGTTCTCGGCAACGCTCGACTGGGCGCTGCGCCTGGTGGTGGTGCTGGTGACGCCGGCCGCAGTGGGCATGCTGTGTTTCGC
The DNA here is from genome assembly GCA_964417875.1 of uncultured Steroidobacteraceae bacterium. Classification (GTDB taxonomy): domain Bacteria; phylum Pseudomonadota; class Gammaproteobacteria; order Steroidobacterales; family Steroidobacteraceae; genus ZC4RG30. The sequence continues at coordinate 36,301 of CAYQJU010000010.1, read as the reverse complement.
GGGCCCGATGACGGCCATGATCCTCGGCTACGGCGAATACACGCTGGACGACGTGCTGCGCACCAGCTATGCCTTGATGGCTTATTCATGGGGGCTGGTGGCCTTCAGCCTGGTGAAGGTGCTGGTGCCCGGCTACTACGCGCGGCAGAACACCAGGCGTCCGGTGCGCATCGCGGTGACCGCGCTTGTGGTCACGATGGCGATCAATGTGCTGGTGGCGCTGCCGGCCGCGAAGCTGGGTTTCTCCCAGCCGCATATCCTGATCGCCACCGCGACCTGTGTCGGTGGGCTGGTGAACACCGTGCTGCTGTGGCGCGGACTGTCGGCAGAAGGCGTGCTGGTGGCTTCGCGCGGCTGGAAGCTGCTGCTGCTGCGTGTGCTGGGCGCGAACCTGGTGATCGGCGGCATGCTCGTCTGGCTGGCCGGTGACACCGCGCGCTGGATGCAGATGGGCTTCTTCGAGCGGCTGTGGCGTGGTGGCGGGACGATCCTGCTGGCCGCAGTGATCTACTTCGCGGTGCTGGCGCTGCTTGGCATGCGCCAGCGTCACCTGCGTACGGCACGCGCCTGATGCGCCTGGTGCGACATCTGGATGCGCGCCGCGCCGCAGCCGGCTCCTATGTCGCCGCCATCGGCGGCTTCGACGGCATCCACCTGGGTCATCGTGCACTGATCGATCGCGCCCGCGCGCTGGCGCAGCGCCAGGGACTATCGAGCATGGTGGTGAGCTTCGAGCCGCTGCCGAAGGAATTCTTCGCGCGGGGTGCGCCGCCGGCACGCCTGACCAACTTCCGCGAGCGTTGGCGCCTGCTCGAGGCTGACGGCCCGGATGTATTCTGCGTGCTGCATTTCAACGCATCGCTGCGCGCCCACACCGCCGGGCAGTTCGCGCGCCTGCTGCGACAGGGCGGGGTGCGGCATGTGGTCATCGGCCATGATTTCCGCGCCGGCTACCAGGGGGAGGCCTGTGCCGCGTGGTTCCGCGAGCAGGGTCCGCGGCTGGGGCTGGATGTCGAGGTGGTCGAGCCGGTGATGGGCGAGGGGCTGCGCATCGGCAGCGGCGCGATCCGCGCCGCGCTCGCCGCCGGCGATCTGGCGCTGGCGGCACGCCTGCTCGGACGACCCTATTCCATGCGCGGCCGCGTCGTGGCTGGCGACCGGCTGGGGCGGCAGCTGGGCTATCCCACCGCCAACCTGCGTTTGAGGCGACGTCGCACCCCCATGGACGGTATCTTTGCAGTCCGGGTCCGGGGCATCGAAGCCGGCCGGGCGCTGGGCGGCGTGGCCAGTCTGGGCACACGCCCGACGGTGGGCGGAACGGTTCCCCTGCTGGAAACCCATGTGTTCGATTTTGCCGGCGACCTGTATGGCCGCGAGATCGAAGTGGAATTCGTGGCGCGGCTGCGTGATGAGCTGCGATTCGAGAATGTGGATGCAATGCTGGCCCGGATCCACCGCGATGCCGCCGAGGCGCGCGCGGTGCTGTCCGGGCAGGTGAACTGAAGAGAAGGTGCTCGATCCTTGGCTGACTACAAGAACACGGTGAATCTGCCCCGCACGGACTTCGCGATGAAGGCCGACCTGGCGCGTCGCGAGCCCGCGATGCTGCAGTGGTGGGAAGAGAACGACATCTATGGCGAGCTGCGCCGCATCGCGCAGGGTCGTCCGCGTTTCGTGCTGCACGATGGCCCGCCCTATGCCAACGGCGCGATCCACATCGGCCATGCCGCCAACAAGATCCTGAAGGACATCATCGTCAAGTCGCGCACGCTCGACGGGTTCGATGCGCCGTACATCCCGGGCTGGGACTGCCACGGCCTGCCCATCGAGCTGCAAGTGGAAAAGAAGCATGGGCGCGTCGGGCAGAAACTCGATGCGCGTGCCTTCCGCGCAATCTGTCGTGCCTACGCCGGCGAGCAGGTCGAGCTGCAGCGTCGCGACTTCAAGCGCCTGGGCGTGATGGGCGACTGGTCGCGGCCTTATCTCACGATGGATCCGCGCTTCGAGGCGCAGCAGATCCGGGCACTCGGCAAGGTCATCGCCAACGGGCACTTCTACAAGGGCGCAAAGCCCGTGTACTGGTGCCTGGACTGCCGCTCGGCGCTTGCCGAGGCCGAAGTGGAGTACGAGGATCACGAGTCGCACGCCATCGACGTGGCGTTCCCGGTGGTTGATGCCGCGGACCTTGCGCAGCGCATTGGCGTCCCCGCGGATGCCACCGGGGGCGCCGCGGTGGTCATCTGGACCACCACGCCGTGGACGCTGCCTGCCAACGAGGCGGTGGCATTGAATGCCCAGCTCGACTACCTGCTGGTGGAGTTCGAAGATGCAGGCGCGCGCCGGCGCCTGGTGCTGGCCGAGGGCCTCTCGGCAGCATGCCTGCAGCGCTATGGTGTGGAGCCAGGCACCGCGCGCGAGCTCGCCCGCTTCAAGGGCCAGGCACTGGAACATCTGCGCCTGCAGCATCCCTTCCACGCACGCCAGGTGCCGGTGATTCTCGGCGATCATGTGACGCTCGAGGCCGGCACCGGCGCCGTGCACACGGCACCGGCGCATGGCATGGAAGACTATGTGGCCAGCCTGCGCTACCGCCTGCCGGTGGAAAACCCGGTGCAGGGTGACGGACGCTTCAGGCCCGATGTGCCGCTGGTGGGCGGCATGAAGCTGGCAGAAGCCTCACAGCACATCATCGAAGCGTTGGCGCAAGGTGGCCACCTGTTGAACCAGGCACGCCTGCGCCACAGCTATCCGCATTGCTGGCGCCATCATTCGCCGGTGATCTACCTGGCCACGCCGCAGTGGTTCATCTCGATGGACCAGAAGGGCCTGCGCGCCAATGCGCTGCGCGACATTGCCGGCGTGCAGTGGACGCCTTCCTGGGGCGGTCAGCGCATCCACGACATGATCGCCAACCGCCCGGACTGGTGCCTGTCGCGCCAGCGTACCTGGGGTGTGCCCATCGCGCTGTTCGTGCATGAGCAGACCGGCGAGCCGCATCCGCGCACACCGGAACTGCTCGAGCAGGTGGCCGCACGCGTCGAGCGCGACGGCATCGATGCCTGGTTCGATCTGGATGCGCGCGAACTGCTGGGCGAGGAGGCCGCGCAATACCGCAAGGTCACCGACGTGATGGACGTATGGGCCGATTCGGGCCTGTCGTTCGAGTGCGTGGCCCGCACCCATGAAGGTTTCTCCGCACCGGTGGAGATGTACCTGGAAGGTTCCGACCAGCATCGCGGCTGGTTCCACAGCTCGCTGCTGATGTCCGAGGCTCTTTACGGGCGCGCGCCCTACAAGGGCGTGCTCACGCACGGTTTCACCGTCGATGACAAGGGCCGCAAGATGTCCAAGTCGCTGGGCAACGTGATCGCGCCGGACAAGGTGATGAATTCGCTGGGCGCGGATGTGCTGCGCCTGTGGGTGGCGGCGACCGACTATTCCGGCGAGATGAGCATCTCGGATGTGATCCTGAAGCGCACGGCCGATTCCTATCGCCGCCTGCGCAACACGGTGCGATATCTGCTGGGCAACCTGCACGGCTTCGATCCGGCGCGCGATGCGGTGCCTGTGGCCCAGCTGCTGGACTTCGACGCCTGGGCGCTGCGCCGAGCGAGCGAGCTGCAGCAGGAGGTGGCCGAGGCCTATCGCAATTACCAGTTCCACCTGGTCTACCAGCGGGTGCACAACTTCTGCGTCAACTACCTGGGCGGGCTGTACCTGGATGTCCTGAAGGACCGCATGTACACCACGCCGGCTGCAGGCCTGGCGCGCCGTTCGGCTCAGACCGCCATGCATCACATCGCGCAGGCGATGGTGCGCTGGCTGGCACCGATCCTGTCATTCACGGCCGAGGAGATCTGGCAGGTGCTGCCGGGCCGCGAGGCCAGTGCCAGGTCGGTGTTCCTCACCACCTGGCACGATTTCCCCTCGCTGCCCGAACCGCGCATCGACTGGGATGCCGTGCTGCAGCTGCGCGTGGCCGTGCAGCGGGAGCTGGAGAAGCTGCGCGAGGCCGGTGACATCGGCGCGCCACTGGAGGCGCTGGTCGATGTGTATGCGCTGCCTGATCTTGCGGCAAACTATTGCGCGCTGGGCGAGGAACTGCGTTTCCTGACGATCACGTCGGGCGCGCGCGTGCATGCCGTGGATGCCGTGCCGGCAGGTGCGGTGCCGGCCGAAACCGGGAGCGAAACCCTCCCCGGGGTGTGGCTGAAGGTGAGCGCGAGCAAGGATGCGAAATGCGTGCGCTGCTGGCACCTGACGCCGGATGTGGGCAGTGATGCGGCGCATCCGCAGCTGTGCGCGCGCTGTGCAGGCAACGTGACGGACCGGCCCGAGGTCCGTCGCCATGTCTGAAGCCAGGCTGTCGCTACGCCAGTCCGGGCTCGTTTGGTGGCCGCTGGGCGTGGTGACGCTGCTGCTCGACCAGGCCACCAAGGCCTGGATCGAGGCCGGGATGGTGCTGCACCAGTCCATCTACGTGCTGCCGGTGCTCGACATCGTCTCTGCGCGCAATCCCGGCGCGGCGTTCAGCTTCCTGGCCGACGCTGGCGGCTGGCAGCGCTGGGCATTCACGATCTTCGCCGTGGTGGTGACCGCCTTCATCCTCTGGACGCTGCGCCGCAACCCGGCAGCCGGCCAGCGGCTGCAGAGCACCGGACTGATGCTGATCGCCAGTGGCGCGATCGGCAATGCCATCGACCGCGTGCGCCTTGGCTATGTGGTGGACTTCGTCGCCGTTCACTGGAAGGATGCCTATTTCCCGGCTTTCAATGTGGCCGACAGCTGCATCACCGTGGGCGCCGGCCTGATCCTGCTCGACGCGCTGCGCCAGTGGCGGCGCGAGCAGCTGGTGGCGCGCGGCAAGGTGCAGTGAGCGAGGGTGAAGTGAGCCAGAGTGCGGTGAGCGAAGTTGCGGCGGCGCAGAGCGCGGCGGGCGAAGGCGCCGCGGAGCCAGGCATGCAGATCCTGCTTGCCAGTCCGCGCGGCTTCTGCGCCGGCGTCGATCGCGCCATCGACATCGTCGAGCGGGCCATCGAGCTCTTCGGCGCGCCGATCTATGTGCGCCACGAAGTGGTGCACAACCGGCATGTGGTGGAACGTCTGCGCAACCTTGGCGCCCGCTTCGTCGAGGAGCTGGACGAGGTGCCCGATGACGCCACGGTGATCTTCTCCGCACATGGTGTCTCCAGCGCGGTCGAAACCGAGGCGAAGCGGCGCGGCTTCAACGTGTTCGACGCCACCTGTCCGCTGGTCACCAAGGTGCACCTGGAAGTGGCCCGCTATGCGCGCGACGCGCGCGACGTGGTGCTCATCGGCCATGCCGGCCATCCGGAAGTGGAGGGCACCATGGGGCGATTCGACTCCTCCCACGGCGGCAGCATCCATCTGGTCGAGAGCATCGCGGATGCCGAGCACCTCGAGGTGGCCCGGCCACAGACGCTGGCCTTCGTGACCCAGACCACACTGTCCGTCGACGACACCCAGGCCATCGTCGAAGTTCTGCGTCGCCGCTTTCCGCAGCTGCAGGCGCCGCGCATCGAGGACATCTGCTATGCCACGCAGAACCGCCAGGATGCCGTCAAGCAGCTGCTGCAGCACTGCGATGTGCTGGTGGTGGTCGGCTCGGCCAGCAGCTCGAATTCGAACCGGCTGCGCGAGCTGGCCGACCGGGCGGGCATCCCCGGCTACCTCGTCGACGGCCCGGATGACCTGAAGCGCGAATGGTTCGCCGGGCGCCGCAGCGTTGGCGTGACTGCCGGTGCATCGGCGCCGGAAGTGCTGGTGGAGCAGGTCGTGGCGCGACTGCGTGAATGGGGCGGGGTGGCGCCGCGCGTGGTGGTGGGGCGGGAGGAGAACGTGGTGTTCAGTTTGCCGAGGTCGCTGCGGGTCGCAAACAGGGCCGGATAGTCGCTGCGGGCCTGCGACCCCGGGGCTGGCGCACGTGACGCCATCATCCCCAGCATCGATTTTCATCCCGCGAGGTCCACGTCCCCGCTGCATCGGCGGAGCGGCGCAATCCCCGGTCATCGACCGACAGCTGGCGGCAATCACGATCCCTGGACTGGCGGCCCGTCGGTGCGGCTGTGGCGATGGCGGTGTAGGCCTGCGCTTCCATTGCGATCCGCAGGGTGATCAGGTAGTGGCCGGCAGCGCTGCGTTCCTCCGCGGGCAGGGTTTCCTCATCTGGCGCAGCACCAAGCCGTGATGCATAACGCAGGTATCGGGCATAGTGGCGCTCCTGGAGATGCTGGATCCGCAGCAGCGCCAGATGAGCGTCGGTGCGCTGCGTGCGCTGCATGATGCCGACATAGCCCGGCCACCCGATTGCAGCGAGCAGCGCGATCACCGCCATCACAATCGTCAGCTCAAGCAATGTGAAGCCGCGCGGAAGCATCATGGCGCATCCTCGCGGCGCCACCACGTGCGCCGGGGCCGCGTATCCACGTCGCAGGCGTGGATACGCAATTGGCCGAGCGTGCATGGCGCGGTGCCTCCCGCGACCGCATGTACCAGCAGACTTGCGTTCGCCTGCACCGGCTCTGGCATGTCCTGGCTCCAGCGGTCCTGCTCCGGTTCGGCAATGACGCGTTGCTCCGGCAGGTTGAGGGTGGCAATGCGCACGAAAACCTCGCAGCTGCCCTCCCTTGGCAAAGTTCGCGCAATGACCAGTACGGCCCGCTCCCGCACCGTGAGCGTCGGGGTCAGCACGTGCCCGCCTCCAAGCTCCATGTACCAGCCGTGTCCTGCCGGATCATCGGATTGCGGATCGGTCTGCACCTCCGGGGAAGTGCCGGATGGCAGAGTGGCGGAGACCTGCTCGAGATCTGCTTCGTGGAGCGGTTCGCGGTCGGAAACATCCGGCACTGCATGCACGAACGGATCGCGCAGCGCATAGAAGCGGTTGTTCGCCGACGGATTTCCCGGTGAAGCTGTCCCGATCGCGATGTTGAGCCACGGCGCAGCTCCCGGCGGATGCGACAGCGAAACATCTGGTGCAGCAACAAAGCTGCGCCCCTCCGCATTGCTGAAGTCAGCAAACAGGCCTCCGCCCGCCCAACCGCTGGCGGCATGCCCATGCTGCAGGTCGAAGCGCCAGATGCGCGCTGACAGGTCAGCGGCATAGATGCGGTCGTGCAGGCCATCCGCGTCGAGGTCGACCGCCGCGATGCCGCCGGCGATTCCCGCATCCAGACCCGGAAATCGCTGGATGACGTGCGCGGAATCTCCGGCTGACCAGAGCAGGCGCCCGGATTCCGCATCGACCAGCTGCAGCGGAGTTTCGATTCCCCCCTGCAGCAGTGCAGCCGTGGCAGGTTCGCTGCCGATGCGCACCGTGAGGGCGACACTTGCCATCGGGAGGCAATCCATCACATCGGCCGTCGCCGTCGTCGTTGCTGCGCCAAGCATGACAAGTGCAAACGCGGTCCGCACGCTCATGGGGTGCCTTCTTCCGCGGTCGCAACCGCGACCGGCAGGATGCGCAATGCGCCCTGCAGATGGGTGGCACCGACGCCGCGGGCAGTGTGGGCCGTGCTTTCGATTTCAAACCGGTGCGCCGCGAACTGGCCCCAGCTGAATCCTGCAGGCAGTGCGCCCGTCCCCAGGTAGCGAAGTTGCACGGCGGCGCCATCGCTGGAGTCCGCGAGCGGGCTGGATACAAACGACCTGGAGGCGGGCTCCTCGAGCGCGGCGATCCACGCCATGCCTTCCGCGAGGCCCAGTTCGGCAATCGCCGCCGCGCGCTGGTGAAGCATGCGGCTGGCGGCCAGCTGTTCGCCGAACAACGCGTCGTGCAGGGCACTGGTGACCAGCAATGCAATCAGCGCCACCAGCCCCATGACTGTGGCGGTCGCAAAGCCGGCTTCGCCTGCCAGTGTCTTGACGCCTTCACCTCGACGGCGCGTTGCGCAGCGCGAAGTCGCGCGTGACGGTGACCGGCGCCGGCGCCGCGACGGGCTGCATCCGGCCCGCATCCGCGCGCACGCGCATCTGCACGCGCGCGACGCGCGGCGCGGATGGCGAGGGCAGCAGCTCAACCTGCAGATCTTCGATGCCATTCATCACCTCCGTGTCGATGAAAGCCGGTGTGCCGGCGATGCTCGTCAGGATGCGGCTGCGCATGGCCGGCAGCGACGGTTCACCGTCGGACTGCCGGGCCACGTAGAACATGCGCACCACGAGGTCACGCAGGGGTTCGCTGCCGGTGCCAGCGCGTTCGTCCCAGGGCGCGTCCCCTTGCCAGTACAGGCGGCCGGCACTGCGGTCGGCGTCAGCCAGCCACTGGGCGCGTCCGGTCTCCAGGGAGAGAGAAGGACGCACCGACACCCTTCTGAGCAGCAGCACATCGGTACCTGCAATTGCGCCGCCGCCACCCGCGGTGCATGGAAGGTTCCATGCCTCCCGTACTTCGATGGCAATGTCGAGGCGGGCCACCAGGTCCGCACCGCAGCGCTGCGCTGCCAGCGGGATGTCGGTGGCCGGCACCGCAATGGCAGGCGCGTCGATGGCGAAGTACCCGGCCATCTGCATCTCCGGCTCGAGTGTGGCCATTGCGTACTGGGCGCGTTCGTGCACCTGCTGGACGACTGCCGCGTCGCGCCTGCCGCGCTGCGCGGTTGACAGCGCGGACAGCGCGCCGCCCGTCACGACCGCCAGCAAGGTGGTGGCGACAAGCAGTTCGACCAGGGAAATTCCACGCATGGGCTTCACGGCTCGGTCCCCGCAGGCCAGGGCAGCGCCAGGTTCAGCTCACGGACCGTGCGCGATTCCTCGTGCCAGCGAAGGCGGAGGTCTGCAATCTGCGGCAGGTCCGCGGCGGGGGCAGGCCGGGGAGTGAGAGACGCATACTCGTCGGGCTGCATTCCGGCCACGGGCAGCACCGCGGCGACACGATCCCGCCACTGCGCCAGGATGGCTGAGAGGTCGGCCTCCGGTGCCAGCCCGTGGGTCTGCTCGATCAGGTCTGCAGCGAGGTCTACCGCATGTGTCGCCAGTTGCGCACGGTGCGTGGCGCGCAGGCTCTGGAAGATCGTTGTGCAGGCACCGGCCATGGTGATGGCGAGCAGCACCAGTGCGACCAGAACATCGACCATCGCGAAACCCCGACTGCGCGACACAGCGCTTTCCCTTTCCTGCAACGGACCCCGCGACTTTATGTCGCCGGAAAGTGTGACGTGTGCACGCATTTGTGCCGTTTGTCGGCCGGAATGGCCCTTCCGTCGGATCGGTCTGCGTGCCCGGCCGGGTTTGGACAAGATTGCCGCCCATGAAGAACCGAAACTCCGGATTCACCACCATGGAACTGCTCACCACCGTGGTCATTGCCGGGATCCTGATGGCGATGGCGGTGCCGTCGTTCAACCGCATGGTGGCCGGCAACCGCATTGTCGATCAGACCAATGACCTGGTTGCCGCGCTGAATTTCGGCCGCTCCGAATCGATTCGCCGCAATGCCCCGCTGACATTCTGCCGGGCGGCGACTGCGGTCGCCAATGCGTGCGCCACCGCGGACCAGGACTGGGAGAACTGGATCATCGTGACCGCCGGCGGCGACGTGCTGCGCAGGGGGACCTTCCGTCCTCACGGCGGCACGCAGCGCGTGAGTTCCACGCTGGATGACCAGAGCATCGTGTTCAGCCCCGACGGGCTGGCACGCACCGGCGGCGCGCTGGTCGGCGGCACCGTCAACGCCGACGGTTCGGATTCTGCCGTCCATGCCTTCACCGTGTGCTCCTCCCGGCTGTCGCAGGACAACATCCGCGTGCTGACACTGGGCAGCAGCAGTCGGGTCAGCACGGCCAGGGAGTCGGGAGAATGCGAATGAGGCAGGGTTCGCGTCGGTCGCAGCGTGGTGTCGGCCTCATCGAGGTGCTGGTGGCCGTGCTCGTCCTTTCATTTGGCATGCTCGGACTCGTGGGGCTCCAGACCTGGGCCTTGCGCAACAACCAGAGCGCGATGGAGCGGGGCATGGCCACCGTCCAGATCCACTCCATTGTCGATGCCATGCGCGCTGATCCGGTCAATGCGGCCAATGGCCTGTTCGACATCGGCCTTGACGATGCCGCGCCTGCCGGTGCGACGTATCGCGATGTGGCCATTGCCCAGTGGCGTGAGGGCCTGATCGAAGCGCTGAATCCGACGGCCACCGGAGCCGTGGACTGCAATGGCAATACCTGCATCGTGACGGTGCGCTGGAACGATCAACGGGCTGGCGGAGATGAAGCGCAGCTGGTGGTCACGGAGGTGCGGCTGTGATGCGGACCAGGATGCAGGGCCTGACGCTGGTCGAGATGATGGTCGCGATGGTGCTGGGGCTCGTCGTCGTCGGCGGGGCAATCAGCCTCACCCTCGCCAATCGGCAGAGCTATCGCACCAACGAGGGCCTTTCACAGGTGCAGGAAAGTGCGCGGACGGCCTTTGAACTGCTGGCACGCGACCTGCGCCAGGCCGGCGTGACCGGGTGTGACAACTCGGGACGGATTGCGAACGTGCTCGATACCTCCGGCGGCACCCAATGGTGGATGGACTGGTTCGGCATCCTCGGCCATGAGGACGATTCCGATACGTCTGCGATGGCATTCGGTGCCAATCGTGGCGATCGCGTTGCCGGCACCGATGCCCTGCAGCTGCAGGGCCTGCAGGGCATCCCGTTCTCCGTGGACGATCATGACGGTGGCGGCACCGTGTTCCGCCTCGATGCGGCTGCCACGGATCTCCAGGCCGGCGATGTGCTGGTCGCCTGTGACTTCGACCACGCCACCATCTTCGAGGCCACGGCGACGGCCGCTGCCGGCAGCGAGGTTTCGCATGCCTTCGGCACGGGTGCGAATTGTTCCGCTGGCCTCGGGTTTCCCACCGAGTGCACGCCGGGCGGCAACTCATGGGAATTCCCGCGCAGCTCACTGCTGGGCCGCTTCTTCGCAACCGACTGGTACATCGGCCAGAGCGGCCGCGAGGAAGAGGGCGGACGGTCACTGTTCCGGCGCCGCATCGCGCCCGGCGGCAACCTGGTGACCGAGGAAGTGGTGGCAGGTGTCACCGACATGCAGTTGACCTTCCGGCGCGAAGGTGAAACCGACTTCGTGGCCGCCGAAACGCTGACGGCCCTGCAGTGGCCGGATGTGAATGCCGTGATGGTGGTCCTGGCGGTGGAGAGCGCCGATGCGCGGGTCTCGACCGATGCCGCCGTGAACGAGGGCCGCATCCGTCGCGAACTCTCCCAGCTCATCGCCCTTCGGAACCGCGTGCCATGAACCGATCCATCCACCGCAATGTCGCCGCGCGCCAGCAGGGCGTTGCGCTCGTCGTGGCCCTGGTGCTGCTGCTGATCGTGACCATGATCGGCCTGGCCAGCATGCGGGGCACCAGCCTGCAGGAGCGCATGAGCGCCAACATGTTCGACCGGTCGCTGGCGTTCCAGCGTTCCGAGGCGGCGCTTCGTGCTGCCGAAAGGGCGATCACCGCGAACTGGCAGATTGCCGCGCTGGGTGGGCGGGATTGCGCCCCGACGCAGCCCGTCTGCGAGAATGCCGCGACCACGGCGTTCGCCGCCGGCGGGGCGAACTGGACTGATGTCGTCGAGGAGTTCGACGTGAACTCGGACCGTTCGCCTGGCACGCCGCAATATCACATCCAGTTCATGGGAACCGGCGCGGCACCCAGCAACCTGGGTCTGGCCGAGAACGCCGATTTCGGCAACTACGGTTCCACCTATCCACCCGACAACGTCGCCTACTACCGCATCACGGCCCGCAGCGCCGATCCCGCGGATGTCGACGGCCGCGCGATCGTCGTGCTCCAGTCGACGGTCCGGCGCGCGTTCTGACCAGACTTGTGAAGAGGAAAACCTCGATGTTCAAGGTACGTAACCTCGGAATCATGGTCGCCAGTGCGTACTGCGCGCTGGCTGCAATGTTCATCTCGCTGTCCGCCTCACCGGTGTGGGCCGCGGCACCCGAACCGGTGGTGTCGCAGTCGCCCCTCGCAGTGGGCGGGAATGTGCCGGGCAACCTTCTGTTGGTGCCGTCGGTGGAATGGCCGACGATCGACAGCGTGGCGAATCTTGGAAACTACGGAACGGGCAGTGAGTACGTTGGCTACTTCGACCCGGACAAGTGCTACCGCTATCACTACAGCACCGTCGAGGCTGAACGTCATTTCTACCCCGTCAGCCTGACGTCCGATCGCCGCTGCACTGGTGCCCTGGACTGGAGCGGCAATTACCTGAACTGGGTCGCGACGCAGACTATCGACCCGTTCCGCAAGGCTTTGACCGGCGGCTTGCGCGTTCGCGATACGGTGACGGAAACCTGGCTGGAAAAGGCGCGCTATGACGGCAATGGCGGCAATAGCATCTTCCCGGACCGGAGGATTCCCAACAGCGGCAACAATTCGGGCCTGGTCCAGGGTGCAACGCCTGCCAGCTGGAACTACATCCAGACCCGCATCTGGCAGCTGGGAAGCGAGATGCGCTTTACCCGCAGCGGAAGCATCGGTGGCAGCGCGGTCGACTACAACCCCGCCATTCATACCTCATTGAATCCCAATACCGTCTACGAGGTCAGTATCCGGGTCAAGGTGTGTGATCCCGGCGTCGGTGTCGAGCCCAACTGCGTTCGCTACGGCTCCAACTACAAGCCCGAAGGACTGATCCAGAAATACTCAGCCCGCATGCGCTACAGCGCATTCGGCTTCCTCAACGATCACAGCATGACCCGCGACGGCGGCGTGTTGCGTGCAAAGCAGAAATTCGTCGGCCCGAACATCCTGAGCTTCAATCCGGCCACGGGATGGGAGCAGTCTGCCAATCCGAACAAGGAGTGGAACGAAACCACGGGTGTTCTCATCCGTAATCCCGATCCGTCGGACGCCACAGCGACCTCGGGTGCAGTTGGTGATTTCAACTATCGCATCCAGGATAGTGGCGTCATCAACTACATCAACAAGTTCGGTCAGATGACCAACCAGAATCATAAGAACCACGATCCGGTCAGCGAGCTCTATTACACCGCCATTCGCTACCTGAAGAATCAGGGAAATGTTCCCGCCTATACCAGCCTGACGGGAACAGGCCAGACGCGTTACAACTACGCCGACGGGTTCCCGGTGATCACTTCCTGGGACGATCCCATCCAGTACTCCTGCCAGAACAATGCGATTCTCGGTATCGGCGACGTCAACACCCACCGCGACAAGAACCTGCCGGGCAGTGGCACATCATCCACGGACGAACCCACCAAGCCCTCCCAGGTCAGTGGCGATACCACGGTGAATGTGCGCACGGCGACCGCAAAGGTGGCTGAGCTGGAGGGTCTGTCGATCAATACCAGCGCTTCGTCCTGGTCGGGTCGCAACAATTCTGCATTCATCGCAGGCCTGGCGTATGACTCACACACCAGGGACCTGCGACCGGACGCGACCAACCCGACGCTTCCCGGCAAGCAGACCGTGTCCACCTACTGGGTGGACGTACGTGAGAACCAGGTTCTCGAGCCTCCCGCTCGCAACCAGTACTGGCTGGCAGCCAAGTATGGCGGCTTCAGGGTTCCGAACAATTTCGATCCCTATGCTGCCACCGAACTGCCATCCGGCTCCTGGCAAAGCGGCGACACCCTGACGCACAGCGGCGGCGCCACGCATGCGCGGCCGGCCAACTTCTATGTCGCAAGCCAGGCCAATGAGATGATCTCGAGCCTGACCCGGGCCTTCGCCAATATCGTGGCGGAGAACACCGGCTCGGCCGCTTCTCTGGCAGCCAACTCGACACGGCTCGATACCGACACGCGCACCTTCCAGGCGCAGTTTCGCAGCGGCATCTGGAGTGGTGACCTGAACGCCTACACGGTGAATCCCCTGGACGGCTCGCTGTCCGAGAATCCCGTGTGGTCGGCTGCCAGCCTGCTGGCCGCCCGCACATGGAGCAGCCGCAACATCAGGGCCGCAAACGGGACCGGCACGGCGCTGGTGAACTTCACCACCGAAGCAGGCGGTCTCAGTGCCACGCAGCAGGCGCGGTTCGGCGCAACCGCCGCGCAGCGCACCGCAGTCGTGAATTACCTGCGCGGCCAACGGACCAACGAGGAATCCGAAGGCGGCGTGCTGCGTACCCGGAGTTCGATCCTTGGTGACATCGTCAATTCCACGCCGTTGTTCATCGGCGCGCCGAATCCTGCGCTGCATGCCGGCAAGGCCTATGCGGGAGGTGCGACGTATGGCGCATGGGCCAGTGCTGCCGCACGCGTGAACCGGACGCCCGTGGTCTATGTCGGCGCCAATGACGGCATGCTGCATGCCTTCAACGCCAGCACCGGTGCCGAAATATTCGCGTTCGTTCCCGATACCGTGATGCACAACGGCCTGGCGACCTATGCGGATCCTTCCTACGAGCACCGCTTCTTCGTCGACGGCGAGTCGGCGGCCGCGGAAATCTATGACACGGCCACTGGAAGCTGGCGCACGGTGCTTGTGGGCTCCCTCGGTCGTGGCGGTCCGGGAATCTTCGCGCTGGATGTCACCGATCCCCTGTCGCCCACCATCCTGTGGGAGAAGGATGGCACCGACATTCCCGTGCTGGGCAAGAACATCGGTCGCCCGGTGATTGCACAGGTCGCCGACGGTGACTGGCGTGTGCTGCTGGGCAACGGGCCGGATTCGGGCGCAGGAGCCCATCTGGTTTCCATCACGCTCGGCGGCGGCAGCAACGGCGCCGTGAGCACTTTCGCCGCGGATACTTCGGCTGCCAACGGCATGACGGCATTGCTCGTGCGCGACAGCAACATGGATTCATTTGCCGACATCGCCTATGCAGGGGACCTGGAAGGCACCGTATGGAAGATCTCCGGCTTCCCGTCGTCAACGTCGGCACTGGCGCTGTTCCGTGCGCGTGACAGTCTCGGCGGCCCGCAGCCCATCACGGCCGCCCCGATGGTCGGACGGGATCCATCGACCGGCAATATCTGGGTGTTCGTGGGTACGGGTAGTTACCTGCACGAATCGGACATCGGCGACAACGGCGTGCAGAGCTGGTATGGACTCATCGATGACGGCACGGCGATCTCCAACCGCACCGAACTGGTCGAGAGGCAGATCCTCGTCGAAACCACGGTGGCCGGAGTTCCCGCGCGCGTCATCGAGTCAGGCACGGTCGGTGACCTCATCAGCCGGCGTGGCTGGTACATCGATCTGGTTTCTCCCGGCGCAGGCGGCGAACGCGGCGAACGCATCGTCGTGCAGAACCGCTTCCAGGGAGAGGCGCTGATCGGCACCAGCCGCATCCCTGGCTATGCCGATGCCTGCAATCCCGGCGGCACCGGCTACATCATGGCCATCAATCCCTTCACTGGTGGACGCCTGGACAGCACCTTCTTCGACATGAACGGTGACGGTGTGTCCAACGATGCGGACAAGTACTGCGATGAGAACGGCTGCGTGCCGGTCACGGGCATCGGCTTCGAAAGCAGTCCCAACAATCCGATCTTCATCGAGAACATCATGCAGGTCGGACTCGACAGCGGAGAGACGCGGACCATCGAGACCTTCGGCTCGTCCGTCGAGGCAGAACGATTGAGCTGGCGCGAGCTGTTCAATGATTAACGGGAGCTGCAGATGAAAGATTCCATGTCGATCCGGCGGACTTCGTCCGGTTTCACACTGGTCGAGCTGATGGTGGTGGTGCTGGTGATTTCCATCCTCGCGGCGATCGCGATTCCCGGCTATCGCAGCCAGGTCGTGAGCACCCACCGTGGTACGGCCAAGGCCTGCCTGGCCCAGTACGCGCAGTTCATGGAACGCTACTACACGACGCAGCTCACCTTCGTCGGAGCGGACCCGGACCTGGGCTGCGCCGCGGAAGACTCCATGCCGCAGAACTACACCTTCGATGTGGTCGGTGCCACGGCTACCGCCTACACGGTGCGTGCGGTTCCCACCGAGGCGTTCGCCGCGCGCGACCGGCAGTGCGGCACGCTGACGCTGGACGAAGCGGGGGTGCGCGGGGTGAGCGAGGGGAGCGTCGACGTCTGCTGGTGACCGGCTGACGCCGCGCCCTTCATTCGGGCGGGGTCATTCTTGGCCGCCCGGTCTGACTCACCACGATGCTGCGGGTGGCGGCCTTGCCGCTGGCGTGATGGAACCGGATCGTCACCGTCGTCGCCGAGCCAGGGCGCGAGTGGAATGCGGCATATCCTCGTGTGCCATCCAGCACCACGCCTGTTGGCACCTCCCAGCGTCGCAACAGTTCATCACCCGCTTCGAGGCGGGAATCGGCGCCGCCTGCCGCGTTGGCGAACAGCAGCCATTCCCGGCCGCTGAAGTCGCAGCGCTGGCCGTCGGGGCTCGGGCAGACCGTGACATGCTGGCCACGGGCCAGCGCCAGTCGCCGCGCCAGATGCAGCGCGGCCATGGTCTGGCTGGCCGCCGTCCGCACGGCAGCCTCGGCCCTCTGGCGGCTGAATCCGGGCACCGAAAGGGCCAGCAGCATGCTGCCGATTGCCAGTACCACCAGTGTCTCGACCATCGTGAACCCGCGCATGGCATCCCTTCGCCCGGTTGTCCCGGACGAATTCTGCCGGGTGGCGGAAGGGGCAGGGCCCCGCATTTCCTTTCCCGGCGCCCCCATCTCCGGTTGACGCTGGCCTCCTCCAACCCGTTGCCCTAAAATGCGCGACCCGGCGCCGGAATAGCTCAGCTGGTAGAGCAATCGCTTCGTAAGCGATGGGTCGTAGGTTCGAATCCTATTTCCGGCACCACTTCCCCCTGCCTGATACCCCGCATGTGCCGCTCCCGGCACAGGCCCCGCCCGTTCCCATAACCGGGCGTAGATGGGCGTAATAGCCCATAGCGGTAGTGCCTGTTGCCTTCAGCGGTTGATACGTTCCGCCCCCACCGGAGCCGGTCTCGAGGTTCCGCATCGATTTCTCAGGGGGACGTTCAATGAAGATTCATCCGCTGGCGGGCGCCGTGCGCCTGCTTCCTTCCCGTTGCTGGCGCCGCACTCCGGTCGCGGTGGCGATCGGACTTGCAGTCTGCAATGTGCCGCCGGCGCTTGCCGCCGAGGCCGCGGTGGCTGCCGCCAGTGCATCCCAAGCCGCGGAGCTGGGCGAGGTCACTGTCACGGGCACGCGCATCCGCGCCGTCACGGGCATGGACACACCGACGCCGGTCACGGCGGTGGCCGTCGAGGAAATCCTCACGATGTCGCCAGTCTCGGTGACCGACGCGCTGGTGCAGCTGCCGCAGTTCGCCGCCAGCGCCACGGCCGAGAACTTCGGCGGCCTCACCAACGGCTTCTTCGTGTCGCCCGGTGGTGGCAGCCTGAACCTGCGCGGCGTGGGCAGCAGCCGCACGCTGACGCTGCTGGACGGGCGCCGCATGCCGCCGGCCACCATCTTCGGCGGTCCGGACATCAACACCTTCCCCGACCAGCTGCTCCGTCGCATCGAGACGGTGACCGGTGGCGCCAGTGCCGCCTATGGCACCGATGCGGTGTCCGGCGTGGTGAACTACATACTCGACACCGGCTTCGAAGGCGTGCGTGCCAGCGCGCAGTTCGGCCGCAGCGAGCGCGGCGATGGCGAGAACCAGCGCTTCTCATTCACGGTGGGGCAGGCGCTGGGCGAGCGCGCGCACCTGCTGTTCTCTGCCAGCTACATGAACCAGGATGCGATCAACCAGACGGGCGATCGCGACTGGTACCAGAGCTGCGGGCTGCTCAGCAACACTGCGGCCGGTGCCGGCTCGTCGCGCGACAATCCGATGCTGCTGCCGGCGTGCAACCTGCGTGACAACCGCGCCTCGATCGATGGCGTGCTGAACAACAACAATGCCGGTGCGCTGGGCCGCATCACCTTCGACCAGGCCGGCAATCCCGTGCCGTTCGTGCCTGGCACCCGCGGCGCCGGCACCTACCAGGCCGGCGGCAGCGGCGAGGATCTTGCCGATGTGCTCAACGTGCTGCTGCCCGGCCAGAACCGCAAGAACGCCTTCGCATACCTGGACTTCGACATCACCGACAACCTGACCGTGTTCGCGCAGGGAATGCACAGCCGGCAGACGCTGTCGCGGCTGGGCCTGGTGGGCAACCACGGTGGCCTGCCGCTGCCGTTCCATCCCTTCACCATCTACCAGGACAATGCCTTCCTGCCGGATTCCATCCGTGAATACATGGTGGACAACAACGTGCCCTCGCTGCAGTTCGGCCGCATCTTCAGCCAGTACGACAATGCCGTGGGAAGCTTCCACAACCGCTCGAAGCTGACTTCCGGCACGCTGGGTTTCACCAGCAACCTGTCCGGCGGATGGACGCTTGATGGCTACCTGCAGACCGGCAAGACGCTGCTGGATGCGGAACAGGCCGGTGGCTCGCGGCAGGACCGCATCTTCCTTGCGGTGGACTCGGTGCTCGATGCCAATGGTGTGGCCCGCTGCCGCATCGATGTGGTCAGCCCGGGCCTGGTGGAAGGCTGTCAGCCGCTGAACCTGTTCGGCCGTGGCAATGCATCGGCCAATGCCATCGACTGGGTGACCGGCTTCGACCCGGGCATTCCGGTCAGCGTGAATCCCTATGTCGCCAGCGACCAGGCCGTGGCGGACTGGACCTATTCCTACATCGGCGATGAATCAAAGCACCGCATGGTGTCACTGAAGCAGACCGTCGCCGAACTCGCTGCCAGCGGCCAGCTGTTAGAAGGCTGGGCCGGTCCCATCTCCGCGGCGGTCGGTGCCAACTACCGCAAGGAGACCCTGGATCAGCGCGTCCAGGCTTCGCAGGGCAATCCGGCGGCCGATCCGAACTGGTTCCCGGTGTTCTGCAATGACCCGGGCTTCGGCCCGCAGTGCCCGGGACCGGCACTGGCCACTCAGGTGGACTCCGGCTATCGACCCGCAGGCGTGATCGGTGTGCGCGGCGTGCCCGGGGGGGTGGGCAACAACCTGGTGGAAACCCAGTTCTCCAACGTGCCCTTCATCCAGGGCGAATATGACGTGAAGGAGCTGTTCACCGAGACCGTGGTACCGCTGATCAGCGGTGCGCGGATGATGCAGTCGCTGACCTTCCAGGGCGCGGTGCGCTGGGCGGACTACGAGGGCTCCGGCGAGATCTGGTCGTGGAAGGGCGGCCTCGATGCCCAGCTCACCGATGAACTGCGCCTCCGCGGCACCTATTCGCGGGACACGCGCGCCGGCAACATGGCCGATCGCTTTGATCGCACTGGCGGTGCGGCCAATGCAACGGATCGCAAGGAAGGCGCGCCCGGGGATCCACCCGTTCCCACTGGCGAGACCTATGGCTTCACCGTCGTGCGCGGCGGCAATCCGGCCATCAAGCCGGAAACCGCGGAGACCTACACCGTGGGTTTCGTGTACCGCCCGAACTTCCTGCCCAACTTCAGCATGTCGGTCGACTGGCTGAGCGTAGACATCAAGGATGCCATCACGCTGCTGCAGCCCCAGGACATCATCGACATGTGCTATGGGCAGGGCGACCAGGATCAGTGCTCACGCATCACTCGCGCGGTGGATCCGGTCAGCGGCGAAGACCGCATCGTGTTCATCAACCAGCAGGTGCAGAACGTCGGCAAGGCCACCTATGAGGGCCTGGATTTCGAACTGGCGTGGTCGCGTGGTATCAATTTCCTGGGCGGCTCCGAGCGGCTGACGGCGCGACTGTTCGGCACCTATCTGATGGAGTCATCGACAACCAACTACCAGGGGGTGAAGACCGATAGCACCGGCATGATCCCTGGCTCGAACAACGAGAAGCGGGTCAACCTGAGTCTCGGCTATCAGCGGGGCGGATTCGGCTGGAACCTGAACGGTCGCTATGACGACGGCGGCATCCATAGTCTCCTCAACAACCCGACCGATGCCAATGGGGTGGTCACCCGGTGGGATGTGGCTGACGCCGACACCGGCTCTTCGGTGTACTGGGATACGCGTGTGTCCTGGCGTTTCCAGATGGGCAATGTGGAGACCGAACTGTTCGGCAACGTCCAGAACCTGTTCGATCGCGACCCGCCTTGGATCAGCACGGTGCAGGGCATCGGCCAGACGCTGGGCAACTATGACCAGATCGGCCGCCGCTACGTGGCCGGCATCAACCTGAGGTTCTGATCGGGCTCCGGCGGGCGGAGCAGGGCCTGAAACCCCCCAGGCCCGACCCGGTCCGGACATTCGTCCGGGCCGGGTTTTTTTTTGCCGGACGCCGGGGGAGGGCGGTGGAAAGACAAAGGCCCGGCCGTTTCCGCGGCCGGGCCTTCTGCACTTCAATCGGGATCGCGGATTACTTCAGCGTCTCCAGATAAGCGATCACGTTCGCACGCTCGGTGGCGTCGGCCACCGGCATCACCATCATCGTGCCGGGCACCTTGGTCATCGGGCTGGCCAGGAACTCATCCAGCGTCCTGGCATCCCACGTCACGCCGTGTTTCTTCAGCGCGTCGGTGTACATCGGGTATTCCTTCACGGTCGCCGCCTTGCGGCCGACGACACCGGCCAGCGTCGGACCTGTGGGCGGGCCGCCCGGTCCGGCGGTGGTGGCGTGGCAGGTGGCGCAGGCGTACTTGGCAAACACGGCCTTGCCTGCCTCGGCGTCGGCGGCGAATGCGGTGGGGGCGGCCAGCAGGGCAGCAGCCGCCAGCAGGCGGACGGAACGGGTCACGGACATGGACGTCTTTCTCCAGGCATCAGCGGCCGCAACGGCCGGTTTTTACTGCCGCAATTCTAGCAAAGGCAGCCCTGAACCCTTCCTGAAGAACTCTGCGCCACTGCACGCTTCTGCGCTATGCGCCCGCGGATTTTCAGGCTTCCGTCAGATGGGGTAGTGGCGCGGACTGGTGGCGATGCTGATCCAGCGCAGGTCGGTGAATTCGGCAATGCCGGCCTTGCCCCCGAAACGCCCGACTCCCGACGCCTTGGTGCCCCCGAAAGGCATCTGCGCCTCGTCCTGCACGGTAGGACTGTTGATGTGACAGATTCCCGAATCGATGCGCCGGGCCACCGACAGCGCAGTGCCGATGTCGCGGCTGAACACGGCGGACGACAGGCCGTATTCGCTGTCGTTGGCCAGTTCCACGGCATGGTCCACATCTCGCGCACGCAGGATGCCGACGATGGGGCCGAAGGATTCCTCGGAATAGATGCGCATGCCCTGCTGCACGCCATCGACCACGGTGGGCTCGAAGAACGCACCGCCACTGCCCTGGCCACCGGCGACGATGCGCGCGCCCTTTGCAGTGGCGTCGGCCATCAGCGCCTTCACATGGTCGACCGTGCGGGTGTCGACGCAGGCGCCGATGGGGAAGTTGCCGCTGGTCGGGTCGCCGACTTTCAGGCTCTTCGCCTTCTCGATGAAGCGCCGCGTGAATTCATCGGCGATCTTCCCGACCACGATGATGCGCTCGGTGGACATGCAGATCTGGCCCTGGTGCATGAATGCGCCGAACGCCGCCGCCGCCACGGCTTCATCGAGGTCCGCATCCTCGAGGATCACCAGCGGCGCCTTGCCGCCCAGTTCGAGCAGGCAGGGCTTCAGGTGCTTGCCGCACAGCTCGCCGACGATGCGACCGACCCGGCTGGAGCCGGTGAAGTTCACGCGGCGAACCGCCGGATGCGCGATCAGTGCCTCGACCACCGCCGGCGCATCGGCCGCGGAGTGGGTGATGAAGTTGACGGCACCTGGCGGCAGCCCGGCCTCGACGAACACATCGACGATGCCGCGGTGAACGGCGGGGCACAGCTCTGAGGCCTTCAGCACCACGGTGTTGCCGCAGGCCAGCGGCATCGCGATGGCCCGCATGCCAAGGATCACCGGTGCGTTCCAGGGCGCCATCCCCACGCAGACACCGGTGGGCTGGCGGATGGCCATGGCCAGCGTGCCGGCATGGTCCGAGGGGACGGTCTCGCCGGTGATCTGCGTGGTCATTGCGGCGGCTTCCTCGAGCAGCGTGGCCGCAAAGCCGGTATTGAAATGACCCCAGCCCGCGATGGCGCCGGTTTCCTCGGTGCAGAGCCGCGCGAAATCGGCACTGCGTGCACGCAGGATCTGCGCGGCCGTCAGCAGCAGCTTGCGCCTTGCGTTCGGGCCCTGTGAGGACCAGGCCGGAAACGCGGCCGCGGCGGCATCGCAGGCTGCGCGCGCATCGGCCGCGGAGGCTGCGGCGGAGCGGGACACCGGCTTGCCCGTCACGGGACTGCTGCGCTCGAAGGTGGCTGCGTTGGTGGCCGGGACATTCTTGCCGCCGATCAGCAATTGCACTTCGTTCATGGCGCTCCTTCCGGATGGGTATTGGCACGGCTGGAAGGCCTTCGAGGATAGCATCTAAACTGCAAGCCCGATGAGCGTGCCCGTTCCCACCGCATCCGCGGCATCACCAGTCCTGCCGCCATGGTGGCTGCGCGTGCTGGCATCGTTGCCGCTGCCCATGCTCTATGTGCTCTGCGGCGCGCTGGCCACGATGAGCCGGCCGTTGCCCGGGTCCCGCTGGCCCGTCACCCGCGCCAACCTGCGGGCCGTGTTTCCAGGCCTGTCAGCGCGCGAGGTGCATGCGCTGGCGGCCGCCAATTACCGGCACTTCGCCGATCTGGCCGCCGAGCTGATCGCCGGCTGCAGCATGCGGCGCGAAGAATTGCTGGCCCGTGTGACGGTGCGCAACCTCGATGTGCTGCGCGACCGGCTCGCGCGGGGCAGGCCGGTGCTGCTGCTGGGCGCGCACCAGTCGAACTGGGACTGGGGCATGTATGCCGTGGCCGCCGCGCTGGACCATCCCTTCGATGCGGCTTACAAGCCGCTGAAATCAGCCAGCGCGAACGCGGCCCTGGTGGCATTGCGCCGCCGCTGGGGCGTGAACCTCGTGCCGGCCAAGCAGTTGCTGGCCGATATCCTGCAGCGCCGCCATGTGGTGCGCGCGGTCGCGATGCTGGCCGACCAGGCGCCGCGCACCAGCGAGCACCAGCAGTGGCTGACCTTCCTGGGGCGCGACACGGCGTTCTACCTCGGCCCTGAACAGATGGCGCGGGCCACACGTTACGCCGCCGTCTATGTTTCGATGCGGCGTGTGGCGCGTGGCCGATATGAAGCCGAGTGCCTGCCGCTGGCCGAAGACCACGAGCATCTGGCGCCGGGGGAGTTCACCAAACGCTATGCACGGCTGGTGGAGCGCGACGTGCTGGCGCGTCCGGCGGAATGGACCTGGGGGCATCGCCGCTGGAAGCAGCGGCGGCCCGGTCAGGCGGAGGTGCCGAGCCGCGAGGCGAGGTGAGCAGCCAGCTGCCGCACCGTCGGATAATCGAACAGCTCGGTCAGATCCACCAGGTCCGGATAGTCGCGGTCCACCTGTTCGTGGATTTCGATCAACTTCAATGAGCTCGCGCCGATCTCGAACAGGTTGTCATCCGGCGTCACCTGCCGCGGCGCCAGCACGGCGTTGCAGATGTTCAACAAGCGCGATTCGATCGAATCACTGCTGGTGCTCTCGCCGGGCATCAGGCCGCCGCTGTGGCGGCCGAGTTCGGCCAGTTCGGCGGCGAACTCGCCATCGATGAACTGCTGTTCGAGCAGGTGGCGCTGGATCTTGCCGCTGGTGGTCTTCGGGATGCGCTTCACCGGCACCACCTGCGCCACCTCGAGCCCGGCCTGTTCGTTGATCAGGCGGGTCACCTCGGCTGCCACCGGCGCAAACTCGCGCACCTCGCCGCGGTGGAGCACGAACACGGTGAGCTGGTCCGTCTCGGCCCCGGGCGGCCGTACGCCGGCGACCACCACTTTGCCCAGTTCGAGGCCGGCGGCCTTGATGGCGATGTTCTCCAGGTCATGCGGGTAGTAGTTCAGGCCGTTGACGAAGATGATCTCCTTCGCGCGGCCTGTGATGTAGAGCTCGCCATCATCGAGCAGGCCCAGATCGCCAGTACGCAGCCAGCCGTCGGCGGTGAAGGTGGCGGCGTTGAGTTGCGGCTCCTCGAAATAGCCGCCGGTGACATTGGCGCCGCGGATCTGGATATGGCCCACGTGTTCATCGGGCAGCGGTGCGCCATCGTTGCCGACGATGCGCACTTCGCATCCTGGAATCGGCCGTCCCACCGACAGGAATGCCACGGCATCGCGGGAAGGCGGCCTGAGCACCTGGGCGGCATCGCCGACGCCCAGCCGGTGGCGATCGAGCCACAGGGCCCGCCACGGGCGTCCCACCGGCGGGAAGCTGACGGCCAGCGAGGCCTCGGCGAGGCCGTATACCGGGAACATGGCATGGCGCGCCAGGCCCAGGCCCTCAAGCCGCGCCATGAATTCCTCGCACAGCTCCAGCGAAATCGGCTCGGCGCCGTTGAAGATCAGCCGCACCGCAGACAGGTCGAGATTGCCGGGCGAGCGCTCGCCCAGCACCTTCAGGTAATGCCGGTAGCCGAAGTTCGGCGAGCACAGGATGGTGGCGCGCACGTCCGAGGCGATCGACAGCCACAGCAGCGGACGCCGCACGAACAGCTCCGTGGGCATCAGGTGCATCTCGACGCGGTTCTGGAACATGACCAGGTGGAAACCGATCAGTCCCATGTCATGGGTCAGCGGCATCCATGACAGGCTGACGTCGCGTTCGTTGAAGCCGCCCACCGGTGTCACTGCGTTGCCGTGCTCGATCAGGTTTGCATGCGTCAGGACCACGCCCTTCGGGTCGCTGGTCGAGCCGGAGGAGAACTGAATGAACGCCATGTCGCCGGGCTGGCTGGCGTGCGGCTGCCCGGCCGGACCCTCTGCGGGCAGATCCTCGGCCAGCAGCGCGCGCGGTCGCAGCGCCTGGAACGTCGCGGCCTCCTCGCCGCCGGCGGTGCCGGCGAACTGGCCGATGCGCTCCAGCGTCTTGCGATCGGTATGGATGAACGGCTGCCCGAGCTTGCGCGCGATGCGCAGCACCTTGTGGCGGTGTTCGTCGCTGATCCCCACCGCCACCGGCACCGGCACGATGCCGCCCAGCACCGCGCCCCAGAAGGCATCGATGAACTGCTCGTTGTTGTTCAGCAGCAGGATCAGCTTGTCGCCGGGTCGCGCGCCCAGTTGCTGCAGGTGGTGCAGCATCGACAGCGCGCGCCGGTGCAGCGCGGCATAGGTGATGCGCCGTGACTGGCCTTCGCCGGCATGATAGGTGATGCCGCGATCGGCACTGGCCCGGGCGGCCATCAGCTCGTTCAGTGTGGTGATGATCATGAGGATTGCCTGGCAGTGAGCTTCATGATGAATGGCCGCGTGGCGCGCAGGTTGATCAGCGCCTCGAACTCCACCGGCGCATCGTCGATGCGCCGCAGGCTGAAGCGCCGCGCGAAGCGGTTCAGGTGCACCAGCATTTCGTAGATCGCCAGTGTCTCGCCGATGCAATGGTGCGCGCCGGCCGAGAAGGGCAGGTAGGTGAGCTTCGGACGCGCATCCACCGCTTCAGTGGCGAAACGCTCCGGGATGAAGCGCTCCGGGTCTTCCCAGAACAGCGGATGGCGATGCACGAAATAAGGACTGAAGAACACATCGGTGCCCGCCGGCACCGTGAAGCCGCCCAGCTGGTCGGCCTCGATGGTCCGGCGCGACACCACCCACACGGGTGGATAGAGGCGCATCGCTTCGCGGATCACCATGTTCGACCACGGCAGGGCTTCCATGGCCTGCAGCGTCGGCACGGGCATCTCGGGGTTTGCGTCGATCTCGGCGTGCAGCTTCGCCTCGGCTTCCGGATGCGTGCCGAGCAGGTACCAGGTCCAGTTCAGCGCGCTGGCGGTGGTCTCGTGACCGGCCACGATCAGCGTGGTGAGCTCATCGACGATTTCCTTGTCGCTCATGCCTTCGCCGGAGTCCTTGTCGCGCGCATTGAGCAGCAGCGACACATAGTCCGGCGCATCGCCGGCCGGCTGGCCGCCGGCTGCGCGCCGCCGCGCCACGCAGCGGCTGATCAGCGAGGCCAGCTTGCGGAAGCGGTACGCGAACTTCAGGTCACGCTCGGCTTCCTCGGTGAAGATGGCAAACGGATTCTCGCCGGCCTCGGCTTCCATCGCGGCCAGGTCATCGCCGAACAGCACGCGCAGCACGATCTCCAGCGTCAGCGTGCTCATGTCGTCGGTGACGTTGACCGGCTCGCCGGCCGCGCACTTGCGTTGCCATTCGGCCAGCAGCCGGTCATTCGCGGCGGCGATCACGCGGTCGAACTGCGCGAGGATGCGGCGATGGAAGGTGGGCTGCATCATGCGCCGCTGGCGCTTCCAGAACTCACCCTCGCTCACTATGATGCCGTTGCCCAGCAGGATCTTGATGCGATCGAAACCCACGCCCTTGGCGTAGTTGCGGTGGTTCTGGATCAGGATGCGGCGCACGTCGTCCGGGTGGTTGAACACCCAGGTGTGCGAGCGGCGGCCCGGGGCATAGACCCGGTAGGCATCGCCAAGCTGCGCATGGATGGTCCGCATGCGGTCGAGCGAGTCGGCGGTCGAGCCGATGTCGAAGCGCTGGTCGGATTCGGGTGGAAGGGTCTGGGACGAGCTCATGAAGCGCGAAATTCTACCCGATCAGCGGGTCTCCTCGCGGCGCCTGACACCGCTGCGGCGCCTCGCCTACGCCATCGCCGCGCCGCTGCTGCTGGCCGTGGTTCGCCTGTGGTGGGCGAGCTGCCGCGTGGAGCGTGTGGTGGGGCAGGAAAACCTCGATGCGGCGCTCGGCGCGCATGGCTCGATGCTGCCGTGCTACTGGCACCAGCATGAGCTGTTCTGCGGCCGCTACCTGCTGCAGCAGCGCGCACGGGGCCTCGTGCCCGGATTCCTCGTCAGCCCGTCGGTGGATGGCGAGGTGCCGGCGATGATCGCCACCCGCCTGGGGGCGCGCGTGATCCGCGGTTCCTCGACACGCACCGGCGCGCGCGCATTGCGCGACTACTACCAGCTGCTGGTGAACGAAGGAGTGTCCCCGGTCATCACGCCCGACGGGCCCACAGGTCCGCGGCATCGTTTCAAGCCGGGCGGGTTATTGCTGGCACAGCTGTCGGGGCGCCCGCTGGTGCCGATGGCCTTCGCGGCCACGCGTGCCTGGCAGTTCGGCTGGGACCGCTTCGTGCTGCCGTGGCCGTTCAGCCGCATTGCCGTCGCGGTGGGCGAGCCGGTGCAGGTGGATCGCGGGCTGCGGCTTGCGGATGCGGCAATCAGCGAGGCCCTGCAGCGGCAGATGGAACAGCTGCTGCACGCGCAATATCACCGCGCGCGCGACGCGCTGGGTTGATGTCGGTGCCGCCAGTGGATCGCCGGGCTGCACCATCCCCGCTGCGCGATGCGCTATGGCTGGTTGCGCTGGCGCTGCTGCTGTTCGGCGCAGGTCTCGGCCTGCGTGATCCATGGCCCGCCGATGAGCCGCTGCATGCACTGATCGCGCGCGGCATGCTTGAAACCGGCAACTGGCTGGTGCCGATGGTGGGCGGCGATTTCTTCCAGGACAAGCCGCCGCTGCTGTTCTGGCTGCAGGCCGGGTTCTACTGGCTGACTGGCGCCGAGCGCATCGGCTTCCTGCTGCCATCGTTGCTCGCCGGCGTCGGCACGCTGCTGCTGGTGCAGGACCTGGGGCGACGCCTGTGGAGCCGTGAGGCCGGCATGGCCGCGGCGCTGGTGCTGCTGTTCACGGTGCAGTTCACCCTGCAGGCCCGCCGCGCGCAGCTCGATGCGCTGCTGGTGTTCTTCACCATGCTGTCGCTGTACTGCCTGATGCGCCAGCTGCTGCTGGATGGCGGCTGGCGCTGGGCCATCGCCGCCGGCATTGCAGCAGGTCTCGGCGTGCTGACCAAGGTGGTCGGTTTCTTCTCCTACCTGCTGCTGCTGCCCTGGCTGCTGGCGGTTTGGCGCGGCTGGCCCGGTGTGCGCTGGCAGCGCCCGGTCGCGATGTGGCTGGTGAGCGGCCTGGCCTGCGCGGGCGTGGTGGCGCTGTGGCTGGTGCCGGTATGGCTGCAGGCGCGCAGCGACCCGCTGATGGCGGCATACCTGCACGAGCTGGTGGTGACGCACACCGTCGGCCGTTATGTGGATCCCTGGCACCACTACAAGCCCGCCTGGTACTACCTGCAGGTGATCGCCACGCTGTGGTTACCGCTGGCGGCGCTGCTGCCCTGGCTTGTGCCGCGCTGGGCGGCGGCGCTTCGCGCGCGTGATGCAACGATGCTGCTGCCGCTGGGCTTCGTCGTGCTGTACATCCTGTTTTTCACGTTGACGCGCGGCAAGCGCGACATCTACATCCTGTCCGCGCTTCCCATGCTGGCGCTGGCGGCAGGACCGCTGCTGCCGCAGCTGCTGGCCATGCGCGGACCGCAACGTGTCCTGACCGCACTGGCGGGCCTGATTGCCGTTGCCAGCCTCGGCGCGGCGGCATGGTTCATGTGGATCGATGCCGAAGCGGGCCGTGAACTGCTGGCTGACAGTGGCGTGGGGGGATTCGGCCCGCTGTTCGCGCTGGGTCTGGTGGCGGTGGGGCTGTTGTGGCTGTTCCGGTGGCGTCGCGCGTCCTGGGCATTGGCAGGCACGCTCGCGGCCGGCTGGCTGATCGCCGGCTGGTGGGTGTTCCCGCAGATGGATGGCGATCGTTCGGCACGTGATTTCATCGCCCGGGTGGAGGCCATGGCCGATGCGCGGCGCGAGCTCGGCCTTCTGGCCTATCACGAGCATTTCCTGTGGCACCTGCAGCGCCCGACGGTGAACTTCGGGCACCGGCGTTTCCGCGAGGGCGATGCAGAGGCTTTCGATGCCGCCGCCTGGCTTGCGCAGGATGACGGGCGCCAGCTGCTGGTGCCCGAGCGCATGCTCGCGCCGTGCTTCAGCGCCGCGCGATCCCTGCGCGAAGTCGGTGAATCCAGTCGCGGCAGCTGGTATCTGGTGGAAGGCATTCCGGATGCCGGTTGCGTGTCAGGCGGCGATGCCACGCGCGCCATCCAGTACCGCCCGTGACCGATGCATGAAACCGCGCATCGTCGGGCGGGCGAATGGTTAAGGGAAACACTGGTCCGGCCTGATCATGGGACGGATTTCTCAATCCCGGCAATATGTTGTATCGCAATGCTCGGGCGCTGTGACAGAATCCGCCGGTACCCGTCCAATCATTGAGGTCTTGCGCGCGAACCCCGCGACGCCTGGGAGAACTGCTTCGTGTCCTCTGTCGGCAAGCCCGGTCCGCTCGACGCCGGATTCATGACAGGCGTCTGTGCCGACCCGTCGGGGTCGCCGCGCGTCGGGGCTGAAATCGAGTGCACCAAGGCCGTTATCGATCTTGCGAACCTGCGCAAGGGCGACTCCGATGAAGTCATCGCCGCAGCGCTCGATGTGCTGCGCCGCGCCGCCGGCGCCGAATGCGCCGCGCTGGCAAGGCTCGATGAGTCCGGAGAGCACTTCTGCCAGCCCGTCATTGCCACTGATCCCAGGTCCGGCACCGATCTGGATGCGCTGGCCGGGCTTGAGCTGGCGCAGTTTCCCCAGCTGGCCGCCCGCTTCGAACACCTGCACCTGGTGGAACTGGGTGATACCGCCGACCCGGGCCGCGAGGCGCGCGCCGACGCCGCACAGTTTGCCGCGCTCGGATTGCGCTCGGTGCTGCTGGTGCCGCTGCACTGGCAGCAGCGGCCCGCCGGCATGCTGCTGCTGGGACGCTGCCTGATCGCCGGTCGCTGGGACATCAACAGCCGCCTGCCATTGCTGCAGATCGGCAGCAGCCTTGCCGCAGGTCTTGAGCGGCTGGCATTGCAGGAGCGCGTGATCGAGCTTGCCGAACGTGCCGAGCTGCTCGATGCGGCCTCGAACGAGGGGCTGTGGGACTTCGATTTCGACCACAACCATCTTTACGTGTCCGATCGCTGGAAGGCGATGATGGGCTATTCGCACCTGGGCGCCGACGACACCGTCGACTGGCGCGGCATGGTGCATCCGGATGATCTCTCGCGCGTGCAGGATGCGATGTTCAAGCACGTGTCCGGCGAGACGCCGATCTTCGAGAGCGTGCATCGCATGCGTCATTGCAGCGGCGAATACCGCTGGGTGATCAGCCGCGCGAAGGGGCGCATCGACGGCCAGGGGCGCCTGCAGCGCCTGATCGGGGTCGAGCTCGACATCACCGAGCGCAAGGTCTACGAAGAGGCGCTGTTCCGCGAAAAGGAAAGCGCGCAGATCACCTTGCAGGCCATCGGCGATGGCGTGATCACCACCGATGCCGACTCGCTGATCGACTACATCAATCCGGTGGCCGAGACGCTCACCGGCTGGCGGCTCGAGGATGCGATGGGCCGCAATGTCGACGAGGTGTTCCGGGCATTCCACGAGGAGACCTGCGAACCGCTGGAGAATCCGCTCACCGGCTGCATCCGCCGCATGCGCCCGGCCAAGTCCAGCCGTCCGGTGCTGATGATCCGTCGCGATGGCAACGAGCTTTATGTGGACAGCACTGCCGCCCCGATCCGCGATGGCGCAGGCCGGGTGGTGGGCGCCGTGCTGGTGTTCCATGACGTCAGCGAAAGCCGCGAGCTGAATCGCAAGCTGTCCTATCACGCCAGTCACGACAGCCTGACCGGCCTTGTGAACCGCCGCGAGTTCGAGAGCCGCATCGAGCGCGGCCTGCAGAGCGCGCGCGCAGGCGAGGGCTCCTATGCGCTGCTGCACCTGGACCTCGACCAGTTCAAGATGATCAACGATTCCTGCGGCCATGCTGCAGGCGACACACTGCTGGGACAGATCGGCGCGCTGCTGAAATCGAAGATCCGCTGGCGTGACACGCTCTCGCGCCTGGGCGGCGACGAATACGGCGTGCTGCTTGAAAGCGCCTCGCTCGAAGACGCGTTGCGCACCGCCGAGGTGCTGCGCGATGCGGTCAAGAACTTCCGCTTCGAGTGGGACGAGCGCGTCTTCAAGCTTTCCTGCAGCGTCGGCGTGGTGCCGATCACGTCAGACAACGAGGATGTGGCCTCGATCCTGTCGGCGGCCGAAGGCGCCTGCGGCGCAGCCAAGGAGCAGGGCCGCAACCGCGTCTACAGCTTCGCCGAGAATGACATCGAACTGATGCGCCGCCGGCGCGAGACGCAGTGGGCCGCGCGCATCAGCGCCGCGCTCGACGAGGGCCGCTTCGAGCTGTATCGCATGCCCATCATGCCGCTGCAGATGCGCGAGGATGGCGAGCATTACGAGATCCTGGTGCGCATGCGTGACGAGACCGGCAAGATCGTCTCGCCGGACCATTTCATCGCCGCGGCCGAACGCTACAACATCACCCCGGCCATCGACCGCTGGGTGATCGAGAACACCTTCCGCTGGCTGGTTTCAGAGGCCGACGAGCGCGAGCGGCTGATCATGTGCGCCATCAACCTGTCGGGCCAGAGTCTGGGCGATGACAAGTTCCTGCCGTTCGTGATCGAGCAGTTCGCCAAGAGTGGCCTCGATGCCTCGCGCATCTGCTTCGAGATCACCGAGACTTCCGCGGTGGCCAGCTTCTCGCAGGCCAACCGCTTCATCCGCTCGCTGAAGGAGCTGGGCTGCAAGTTCTCGCTGGATGACTTCGGCACCGGCCTTTCATCGTTCAACTACCTCAAGCAGTTCCCGGTGGACTACCTGAAGATCGATGGCAGCTTCGTGCGCGGCATCCTGCACGATCCCATCGACCGCGAGATGGTGCGTTCGATCAACGAGATCGGCCACCTGACCGGCAAGCTGGTGATCGCGGAATTTGCCGAAAGCGCCGAGATCATCCAGACGCTGACCAGCCTGGGCGTGGACTACGCGCAGGGATATGGCATTGCGCAGCCGAGCCGGCTGGCCAAGACGCCTTCGCCGGGCAACTGATCCAGAGGTCTTCCGGGCTTCAGATCGGCTGGAATCGCAGCGACAGGTCCGCCGCCTGGACATGCTTGGTCAGCGCGCCCACCGAGATGTAATCCACACCGGTTGCGGCGATCTCGCGAATGGACTCGAGCGTCACCCCGCCGGACACTTCCAGTCGCGTGGTGATTCCCGAGGCGCGGCGTTCCGACACGGCCTGGCGCATGTCGGCGTGGCTGAACTCATCGAGCATGATGACTTCAGGCTCGGCCGCCAGGGCGGTGCGGAATTCCTCGAGGGATTCCACTTCCACCTCCACCGGTACGCCGGGACTGGCCCGGCGCGCCGCAGCGATGGCGGCGGCAATGCCGCCGGCGGCGATGGCGTGGTTTTCCTTGATCAGCACCATGTCGTGCAGGCCGAGGCGGTGGTTCGAGCCGCCGCCGCAGCGCACCGCGTACTTCTGCGCCAGGCGCAGCCCGGGAATCGTCTTGCGCGTATCCAGGATCTGGCAATCGGTGCCGGCGACCGCGTCCACATGGCGCCGGGTCACCGTGGCCGTGCCGGACAGCGTCTGCAGGAAATTCAGCGCGCATCGTTCGCCGGTGAGGATGGGGCGGGCGAGCCCCTCGATCACGCACAGCACGGCATCGGCTGCCGGCTCCTCGCCGTCGCGCAGGTTCCAGCGGACCTCGATGGCGGGATCAAGCTGCCGGAAGGTCTCGTCCAGCCATGCAGTGCCGCACAGCACGATGGGTTCGCGGGTGATCAGCGTGGCGCGGGCGCGCTGCGTGGCGGGAACCAGCGCCGCAGTGACATCGCCAGGGCCGATATCTTCGGCCAGTGCGCGCGCTACCTCACTTGCGATGTCGGGATTCAAGGCGGTTTGAAGAATAGGGCCCAAACCCCCATAATTCAATGATGAAACGCGCACTGGCCATGGCCCTGCTGCTGCTGGCCGCAAGCGGAATGCAGGGCTGCGCCGCCGCCATCATCGGCGGGGGCGGCAAGTCCGATCCCCGGTGCGAGGAGCGCGGTCCGCGCAAATGCCTGACACAGGAAGCCTCTTAGCTATGGACGTGATCGAACGCATCAAGCAGCACATCTCCGCCGAGCCGGTGGTGCTGTTCATGAAGGGTACGCCCGACTTCCCGCAGTGCGGATTCTCGGCGCAGACGGTCGCCGTGCTGCGCCATGTGGGCGCGAAGTTCCACGCCGTGAACATCTTCGAAGACCTGGAGCTGCGCGATGAGCTCAAGAAGTACTCGAACTGGCCGACCTACCCGCAGCTGTATGTGAAGGGTGAGCTGGTCGGCGGGTGCGATATCGCGATGCAGATGTTGCAGAACGGGGAGCTGAAGAAGCTCGTCGATGAGGCGGGGGCTGCAGCCACCGCCTGACGGGGAGCGCTCCGCTGCCGAGAAGACTGCGACAGGCGGGGACGCGGTCGCGGTGCATCGGCTCCCCGCGCGCTCAGACAGCGCCGGGACGGCGAACTCGCGCGCGGGGAGCCGATGCACCACACCCGCTTCGCGCACGAATTGCGGGTTTCCTCACGATGGACCTGCGCGGCCCGGCATCAACATTATTCGACGATGAGATCCAGCGGAGCCGGCGCGCCGTCCTTCCACCCCAGTGCCCGTGCCCGCTCCTCCGCCCGCGTGAAATTCTCATGCAGCAGGTTGTTGATGTAGCAGAACAGGTCCGCCGTCCGCTCCGCGTCATAGCGCGCCGAATGCGCCTCGCGGCTGTCCCAGTCCATGCCGGCAATCTGCACCGCGCGCGCCAGCACGGTCTGGCCCAGTGCAGCACCAGCCAGCGTGGCCGTGTCGAAGCAGGAGAAGGGGTGGAAGGGATTGCGCTTGATGCCGGTGCGTTCCACCGCGGCATTCAGGAAGGCCAGGTCGAAGGCCGCGTTGTGGCCCACCAGGATCGCGCGCCGGCAGCCATGGGAACGGATGGCGGTGCGGATGTCGCGGAACAGGCGCTGCAATGCGTCGGCTTCGTCGATGGCCGGGCGCAGCGGATGCCAGGGATCGATGCCGGTGACCTCCAGCGACGCAGGATCCAGGCGCGAACCCTCGAAGGGCTTCACATGGTAGGCATGCGTGGCGCCGCGGCGCACACGGCCATCGGGTCCGATCTCGACGATGACGGCGGCGATCTCGAGCAGTGCGTCGGTCTGCGGACGGAAGCCGCCGGTTTCCACGTCGACGACCACGGGCAGGAAGCCGCGGAAGCGCCGTGCAGTCAGTTCCAGGTTCGCGGACATCAGGCGGCAGCCCCCATCATGCGCCAGGCGAGCTCACCGCCCGCGCGCAATGGCACGATGGTGTCTGCCGCATAGGGATAGTGCCCCGGCACCTTCCATTCGATCCGTTCCAGCGTCACGGTACCCTCGTTCAGCGGCAGTCCATAGAAGCGTGCGCCGAACTCGCTGGCAAAGGCCTCCAGCCGGTGCAGCGCGCCGGCCTGCTCGAAGGCCTCGGCATAGAGTTCGAGCGCGATCGGCGCGGAGAAGATGCCGGCGCAGCCGCAGGCCGCTTCCTTCACGCCGCGCGCATGCGGCGCGCTGTCGGTGCCGAGGAAGAAGCGCGGATCGCCGGCGGCGACCACTTCGAGCAATGCCGTGCGGTCGGTTTCGCGCTTGAGCACCGGCAGGCAGTAGTGGTGCGGCCTGATGCCGCCGAGGAAGAGGTCGTTGCGGTTCATCAGCAGGTGCTGCGGGGTGATCGTCGCGCCGACGCCCTCGGCCTGCGACTTCACGAACTGCACTGCCGCGGCGGTGGTGACATGTTCAAACACGATGCGCAGCGCCGGCAGCCGCTGGCGCAGCGGTGCGAGCACCTCATCGATGAAGCGCGCCTCGCGCTCGAAAACATCCACCTCGCGTCGCGTGACCTCGCCGTGCACCAGCAGCGGCATGCCCTGTTCGGTCATGGCCTCAAGCACTGCATCAATGCGGCGGATGTCGGTGACGCCGGCATCCGAATTGGTGGTTGCGCCGGCCGGATACAGCTTGCAGCCATGCACCGCGCCGCTGGCGCGCGCCTGCGCGATCTCGCGCGGGTCGGTGCGGTCGGTCAGGTACAGTGTCATCAGCGGCTGGAAGCGGCTGCCGGCCGGCAAAGCCGCGAGGATGCGCTCGCGATAGGCCATTGCCTGTGCCGTGGTGGTGACCGGCGGCATCAGGTTCGGCATCACGATCGCGCGCCGGAACTGCGCCGCAGTGTGAGGTACCACGCCGGCAAGCTGCGCGCCATCGCGCAGGTGGAGGTGCCAATCGTCGGGGGTGCGGAAAATCAGGCGATCCATAACAGTGTCTGCCGTGGTCGAGGAGCGTGCAGCGCCTCGTACGACGGGCGAAAATGGGGCATTGCGTGGCGGGGGTTTGCTTGACCGAACAAGGCTAAAGCCGGATGATCGCGCGCGTCCAAAAAGGGCCGCTGTGTGATCGTAGCATAGCGTCGCTATTGACTTTTTTCCCCTTTGAGGGGCGCCTACAAAGGCAGGACCCAATGACCGACGTCCAGAACATCCAGGACCAGGATCCCGAAGAAACCCGCGAATGGCTCGAGTCGATCGACTCGGTGATCCGGACCGGTGGCGGAGATCGCGCCTACTTCCTGCTCGAGAAGCTGATGGACCATGCGCGCCGCTCCGGAGCGCCGCTGCCGCTGCGTCCAGGCACGCCCTATGTGAACACGATTCCGGTATCGCATGAACCTGCGTATCCGGGTGACCGCACGCTCGAGAA
Source organism: uncultured Steroidobacteraceae bacterium (assembly GCA_964417875.1). Lineage (GTDB taxonomy): Bacteria > Pseudomonadota > Gammaproteobacteria > Steroidobacterales > Steroidobacteraceae > ZC4RG30. The sequence goes on along the minus strand of CAYQJU010000010.1, from coordinate 759 downwards.
GCGCCTTGAGGCCTACATGCGCTGGAACGCGGTGGCCATGGTGCAGCAGGCCAACAAGAAGTCCAGCGAATATGGCGGGCACCTGGCGAGCTATGCCTCATCGGCCACGCTGTATGAAGTCGGCTTCAATCATTTCTGGCGCGCGGCCTCCGACCAGCATCCCGGCGACATGGTGTTCGTGCAGGGCCACAGCTCCCCGGGCATCTATGCACGCGCCTTCCTCGAAGGGCGGCTGAGCGAGCAGCAGCTGGCAAGGTTCCGCCAGGAAGTGGGCGGTGGTGGGCTGTCGTCCTATCCGCATCCCTGGCTGATGCCCGACTTCTGGCAGTTCCCCACCGTGTCGATGGGACTCGGGCCGATGATGGCCATTTACCAGGCGCGCTTCATCCGCTACATGGAGAACCGCGGCCTGACGCCCGCCTCCGACCGCAAGGTGTGGTGCTTCTGCGGTGACGGCGAGATGGACGAGCCTGAATCGATGGGCGCGCTGTCGATGCCGGTGCGCGAGGGCCTCGACAACCTGATCTTCGTCGTCAACTGCAACCTGCAGCGGCTCGATGGTCCGGTGCGCGGCAACGGCAAGATCGTGCAGGAGCTCGAATCGGCCTTCCTCGGCGCCGGCTGGAATGTCATCAAGGTGCTGTGGGGCCGTCGCTGGGATCCGCTGTTCGCGAAGGACCAGAACGGCGTGCTGCGCCGGCTGATGGAAACCACCGTCGACGGCGAGTACCAGAACTACAAGGCCAAGGGCGGCGCCTA
>CAYQJU010000009.1:25003-59312 GCA_964417875.1 uncultured Steroidobacteraceae bacterium | reverse complement strand
TGCGCCGATCGACGCGGACTGGGGCATCGTCGGCTGCCTGTACACCGCCACGCCCGAGGAGATCCCGATGGCGCCGATCACGATGATGCGCAATGCGCTGGGCGTGGAGGAGGGCGGGTCTGGCGTTGCGCTCGACCGTGCGGCCTATGCCCGCAGCGTCGAGTTCTGGAGCCGCAACGCCAACTGGCGCTTCAGACCCGCCCCTCTCGCCTACTCCCAGCCGGTGGGCGAGTTGTAGGGCGCAGTGAAGCCCATCGCCTCGATCTCGTGCATCAGGCCATCGGGACCGATCTTGTAGATGTGCGCGGCCGGCAGGTCGAACGGCGCGAAGTTCAGGTCCTCCTTCGTGCGCTCGATCAGCGTGCCGTCCATGGCCTTCACCTGGTAGGGCAGGTTGTCCATCGGATGGCGGAAGTGCGAGAGGCCCATCACAAGGCCCGTCACCGGATCCGCGGCGAACACGCGCCGGTTGTCGATGCGGTCGACGTACTGGAAGGTGTTGCTGTTCAGCTGCTCGCGGCAGTCGCGTGACACCTGTGGCGTGGCGGTGGTGCCGGGCACTGCCGGCGCATTGCCGGCTGGGCCGCCTGCGGTGACCATGCCATTCTCGTGACGGCGGCAATCCGGCGCGAACGGCGTGAGCTCGCCGTTGTTGTCATCCAGCGCATCGTAGTAGCTCATGCCGATGCGGACCAGCTCGTCATGCGGCAGGCGCTGGCCTTCCGGAATCTCGGTGAAGATGCCCGGCCGCGGCGTCTGCAGGTTGGCCAGCATGGCCTCGCGCACGCCCGAGTGCAGGTGCTCGGCTTCGGTGATGCGGCCTTCGTCATCGAACTTCAGCCGCAGCGCGACGATCACCGGCTGTTCCGAAGGCGGCGTGTTCGCCGCGAATTCGGCGCGTTCCTCGGGCGAGCTGCCCTGCGGTGCGGGCGGTGCGGCCATGTGCGTCATCATGCCGAGGAAACCGGCGGTCTGGTTGATCTGGTCCGGCACATGGATGGCGAAGGTGGTCGGACCTTCCACCAGTGTCTGCCACGTCGCGGCCGGAAACCGGCTACCCTGAACGCCATTCAGCATCCCTCGGGGCACAGACCACCATGACGTCCCAGCCTGGCCGCTGCCGATCGGGCATCCCCGGACTCGACATCATCCTGCATGGCGGGCTCATCGCCGAGCGCCTCTATCTGGTCGACGGCAATCCCGGCGCGGGAAAAACCACGCTGGCGCTGCAGTTCCTGATGGAGGGTGTGCGCGCGGGTGATCGCTGCCTGTATGTCACCCTTTCGGAGACCGGGCGCGAGCTGCAGGCGGTTGCCGCTTCGCACGGCTGGAGCCTGGACGGCATCGACATCTTCGAGCTGATCGTCGATGAGGGCGCGCTGCAGGAGGATGCACAGCTGACCATGCTGCATGCATCCGAGATCGACATCGGCGAGATGACGCGCAAGCTGATGGCGGAACTGGATCGCATCAAGCCGACGCGGCTGGTGCTCGATTCGGTGTCCGAGCTGCGCCTGGTGGCGCACAGCCAGCTGCGCTATCGCCGCCAGATCCTGGCCCTGAAACAGCTGTTCCTCGGCCGCGCGTGCACCGTGGTGCTGCTGGATGACCGCTCGGGCGACGGGCCGGACAGGCAGCTGCACAGCATCGCGCACGGCGTGGTGAGCCTGGAATCCGATGTGCCGGCCTATGGGCAGATGCAGCGGCGGCTGCAGGTGCTCAAGTTCCGCGCCAGCAACTTCGTCAGCGGCTTCCACGATTTCCGCATCGACCGCGGCGGCATCGAGCTGTTCCCGCGGCTGGTGGCCGCGGACCACAAGCTGGAATTCCGGCGTTCGCTGCTCAAGAGCGGCGTCGCGGCGCTCGACTCGCTGATGGGCGGCGGTGTCGACCGTGGCACCAGCACGCTGCTGATCGGCCCGCCCGGCTCCGGCAAGTCCACCATCGCGCTTCAATATGCGGCCGCGGCCGCCGAGCGCGGCGACCATGCCGCCGTCTTCATGTTCGACGAGACGCTCAATGCACTGCTCACCCGCTGCCAGGGCGTGGGGCTGGACTTCGCGCAGGGCACCGGAGCAGGGGAGATCCTGCTGCGGCAGATCGATCCGGCCGAAGTGTCTCCGGGCGAGTTTGCGACGCTGGTGCGCCGAAGCGTGGAGGAGGGCGGCGCGCGCGTCGTGGTGATCGACAGCCTCAATGGCTACCTGAACTCGATGCCGCAGGATCACTACCTGACGGCACAGCTGCACGAGCTGCTCTCCTATCTGAACAACCGCGGGGTCGCCACCTTCCTCGTCGTGGCGCAGTCCGGCCTGATGGGCTCGGACATCACTGCACCGGTCGAGGCCAGCTATCTGGCCGATGCCGTGGTGGTGCTGCGCTACTTCGAGCACCAGGGCACGGTGAAGCGCGCCATCTCCGCATTGAAGAAGCGCACCGGCGCGCATGAAGGGGCGATCCGCTCGATCTGGTTCGACCAGGACGGCATCCACCTCAGCGGGCCGATGCTGCATCTGCGCGGCATCCTCACCGGAGTGCCCACCGAGATTGCCACGTCCGTGGCCAGCGACACCGGATCGACGCCACCGGCATGAGCGGCGGGCCGGGCGGTTCCGCCCAGGAGAGAGTGCTGCTGCTGCCGGCCACGCGTCGCGATGGCGAGGCGGTGCGGCAGATCCTGGCGCGTGCCGGCATCACCTGCCTGGTGTGTGGCAATGCGCCGCAGCTGATCGGCGCGATGGACGAAGGCGCGGGCCTGCTGCTGCTGGCCGACACCACACTCACCGGTCCGAATGGCCACCTGATTGTCGGCGCGCTGCAGCAGCAGCCCGCCTGGTCCGACCTGCCGGTGGTGCTGGTCGGGCATACCGCAAGTTCGCCGGAACTGCAGCGGCTGATCGACCGCATGTCCAATGTCACGCTGCTCGATCGTCCCACCTCCACCCGCACGCTGCTCAGTGCGATCCGTACCTCGCTGCGCGCACGCCAGCGGCAGTACCAGATGCGGGACCAGGTCGAGGCGCTGCGCGCGGCAGAGAACGCGCTGCGCAACAGCGACCGCCGCAAGGACGAGTTCCTCGCGATGCTGGCGCATGAACTGCGCAATCCGCTGGCACCGATCCGTACCGCCAGCGACCTGCTGCCTTTCATCGTGCCGGCAGGCGATGCACGCGTCGATGCGACGCTGCGCGTGGTGCGGCGGCAGGTGGCGCAGCTGGCGCGCCTGGTCGATGACCTGCTGGATGTGTCGCGCATCACGCAGGGACGCATCCAGCTGCACATGGAAGTGGTCGACCTGCCATCGGTGGTGGCGCAGGCGCTGGAAAGCGTCGAGCCGCTGATGCGCGCGAAGGATCATACGGTGCTGCGCCAGGCGCACATGCCGGCACTGCATGTGCGTGGCGACCGCACGCGGCTGGTGCAATGTGTCTCGAACGTGCTGGCCAATGCGGCCAAGTACACCGACCCGGGCGGCACCATAGAAATCGCCCTGCAGCAGCAGGAAGGCGATCGCGTACTGGTCTCGGTGCGGGACAATGGCATCGGCATGTCGCCGCAGGTGCTGCCGGGCATCTTCGAACTGTTCGTGCAGAGCGAACGGTCGCTGGATCGCGCCCAGGGCGGACTGGGCATCGGACTGTCGGTGGTGCGGCGCCTGGTCGAGATGCACAGGGGCGAGGTGCGGGCATGCAGTGATGGCGTGGGCCGGGGCTCGCGCATCGAGATCCTGCTGCCGCTGGTGGCGCCTCCGGTCGAGGTCGCGGCATCGCCGCGCCGCGAGCCGGGTCGTCCGCGGCGTGTGCTGATCGTCGATGACAATCGTGATGCCGCCGATTCGCTGTCATTGCTGCTGCAGTTCCACGGCCACGAGGTGCAGGTGGCCTATTCAGGCGAGGAAGCACTGGCCATGGCCGCTGATTTCCCGGCAGACCTGGTGCTGCTGGACATCGGGCTGCCGGGGATGAATGGCCATGACGTCGCGCGACGGCTGCGCGCCGCGGGTCACCGCGCACGCCTGGTGGCGCTCACCGGCTATGGCCAGCCCGAGGATCTGGCGCGTGCGCGCGAGGCGGGCTTCGACCGGCATCTGGTGAAGCCGGTGGAGCTGGAACAGGTGCTCGAGGCGCTGGGCGACTGAACCTGGCGGGCGCGGCAGCTGCCGCGGATCAGCGCGCCTGGCGCAATTCCCCGTGGTGAAGCGCGAACCAGTGCCCGGCGACCAGGGTCTTGCAGTCATCGATGGCGCCGGAGTGGATCCGCTCGATGAACTGCTGCGCCGGCACCACCACGGTGAGCACGTCCTCACCCGGATCGCTGCCGTGGATGGCGCCATCCGCGCCGCCGGCATCGACGCAGCCGAACACCAGCGCAATCTTCTCGCTGGTGCCGCCGGAGCTGACATAGGCGCCCGGATGGATCAGCCGCGGCTGCTGCAGAACGAGGCCCGATTCCTCGCGCACTTCGCGCACGGCCGCGTCGATGGGTGATTCGCCGGGGTCCAGTGCGCCGGCGAACAGCTGGTCGCGGAACGGATGGTCGCCGGAGATCATTGCGCCGGGACGGAATTCATTGCCGAGCACGATGGCATCGCGCTGCGGGTCATAGGCCAGCACGGCCACGGCATGACCGCGCTCCATCAGCTCCCACTCGATGGTGTGGGTGCCGCCGCCGTGCTTCTGCACCTCGAATCGGTAGCGGTACAGCTTCAGGAACCCCTCGTGCAGGGTGGTGCGTGCGCGGATGACGGCGGGCTTGCTGGCGTCCATTACGCAAGGCTAACACCGCGCCACCATCCGGCTGCAGTCGCGCGCGCAGCAAGCGCGCGGCTGCATGGATCATCTCGGAATGGTCTTGGTGCCGATCGCGGACAGGCCGCTCTCGGCGCCGGTGATGGTGATCGCGGTGACGGCGAAGTAGTGCGTGCCGTGGTCCAGTTCCCTCACGTCGAGCATCGTGGTGTTCGAATCCACTTCGGCCAGCCGCTGCAGTGTCGAGCTGCTGCGACCGTGATAGATGCGATAGCCATCGAGCTGCGCCATCGGCAGTGCACTGCCGTCGGTGTACTGCGTGGGCGGTGACCAGGTGAGCGCCGCAGTGCCCACGGGTTCCGGAGCACTGACGCGGATCGAGAACGCCGGCAGCGAAGCCGCCGCGCCGCGGGCGTCGGTCACGGTGATCACGATGTTTGACCACGTGCCGGTGCTGCCGGGCGTCCAGGACAGCACGCCAGTGCTGACACTGAAGCTTGCGCCCTGCGGCTTGCCGCGGATCGACCAGACCAGCGCATCGCGCTCGGCGTCGGTGGCGGTGGGCGCGAAGCGCCAGGCAGTGCTGACGGTGGCCTGCGTGGCGGGTGTGCCGCTGATCTTCGGTGCGGTGTTCGGCGGCGGAGGCGGAGGGGGTGGCGGCGGCGGTGGTGGAGGCGTGGGCGTCGGCTCCGGCACGGGGTCCAGTACAGGCGCAGGTGAGGGCGTTGGGGTTGGTGTCGGCGTCGGCGTCGGAGCAGGTGCAGGCGGCTGCGGGGACGGAGTGGGCGCGGGCGCCGGCACCGGATCTGGTGCAGGCGTCGGCACCGGGACGGGTGCAGGTGCAGGTGCAGGTGCAGGTGCTGGCGCTGGCGCGGGAGCGGGAGCGGGCGCCGGCCCTGGTGCCGGGGCCGGAGCGGGAACCGGCTCGGGTTGCGGCACCGGTACCGGAACCGGAACGGGCACCGGAACAGGCGCCGGATCAGGTGTTGGTGCCGGCGCAGGCACAGGTGCCGGCACAGGCACAGGCACAGGCACCGGATTCCCCGGCCCATTCCCCACTGGCTCCGGCTGCTCGGCCGGCGCAGCTTGCAGCGGCGTGGCGGAATCGTCCTCTGGTCCGCAGGCCGCGAGCATCGCGCCCGCAACCATCACCGTCAGGACCCTGTGCAGATCGTATCGTGTCATGTCCTCGCTCCATGGATGTGGACGCGAGCCCGAGGCGGGTTCCTCAACACGACTGCAACGCGCAGGCTGACGACCCCTCCGTGAAGTGGCCGGCAACCCCGCTATCTGCAGATCGTGGATCGATCCCAGACCGGAGGCTTTGCGTCCCCGTCTCGCGACGGGTTTGCCCTTGTCTTCCCTGACTTTATAGCTGCACGGATTTTCCTCTCAATCGGGGAATCGCTGAGCGCCCGGCGCACCCCATCGCCATGGCACTGGATGTTCGAACGGCAGACGCTGCTTTTCGCCCGCGCAGGCGCAATGGACGCGCTCAAGGCATGTCGCGCCGGCGGAATCATGTTTCCTTCGGGGATCCCCGTAATTTCGGCGAACCGAGCCTTCGACAGGCATTCCAGTGGCGCAGCGCGCGCCGGGTGTCGCCGGCTTCCTGGTAGAGCCGCGCGATGTTGTGGTGCGCATCGATGAAGTCCGGCTCCAGCTCGAGCGCTTCCGCATACGCGGCAATCGCTTCGCGCAGGTCGCCAGCATCCTCCAGCGCCACACCCAGGTTGTAGAGGATGTCTGCGTCCGGGTCCTGCACGCTGCGATAGAGCTGGATGGCCTCGGTGATGCGTCCTCGCAGGTGCAGAAGGCGGCCGAGGTTGGCCACCGCACCGCGGTGCGCATGACGGGCAACACAGACGCGATAGGTCTCCACCGCCGCATCGAGGTCCGACTCCTCCAGCGCCAGCGCCGACTCGAACTGCCGCGTGCATTCACCGCTCCACGGCTCTGCTGCGGCGGGTGGCTCGGCGGCCGTCCGCGAAGCATCGATGAACCGGATGTTGCCGTCCTCGACGCGCACCTCCAGCGCCAGCAGCAGCTGCCCGGAAAGTACATCGCGCTTCCCGCCGGCCTCGTGCACGACGATGCGATCTCCCGCAGCGGTCACCGACAGCCCGCGCGCCGGCACGTCCTCCGGCAGCTGCGCGCGGATGCGACGCAGCGCCGCACCGACGCGCCGCCGCGGCAGCCGCGCGGCCAGCAGTTCACGCGCGGTGCGCAGCAGCACCAGGTCCTGGAACGAGAAGCGCAGCGCCGCGCGCGGTCCGCGGGCGGGCACCACATAGCGCGCCCGCACCATCGCGCGCACGGCCGCCACCGGCATGCCCGCCAGGCGGGCCACCTCGGCTGTGCCGAACTGCTGCAATCAGGCGCTCCGCGAGGCGCGGGACTTGCGGGCCGGAGTGGTGACGCGTTTGGGCGGCTTGCGTGCGGTGGCTTTCGTCCCGGATGCCGCCGGCCCACCCTTGTTCAGGCTGCGCTGCAGGATCTCCATCAGGTCGACCACATTGCCGCTGCCTTCCACCGCGGCCTCGGGCGCCTCGAAATGCGAGATTTCCTTGCCGCTGCGGATCTTCTTCTCGATGGCCGCCTCGATGCGCTGGCGGAACTCGTCGTGGAAGGCGTCCGGATCGAAGCGCTTTGCCGTGGTCTGGTCGATCAGCGCCCGCGCCAGCTTCAGCTCGCCTGCGGCCAGCTCCGGCGCATCGCCCATCGGGATGTCGCGGATGGTGCGGATCTCGTCCTTGAAGAACAGCTGGTGCATGGCCATGCCGCCCTCCACCGGGCGCACCACGACCACATATTCACGACCGCGGGCCGCCCACCGCCCGACAGCGCACAGTCCGGCCTGGCGCATCGCCTCGTTCAGCAATGCATAGGGTTTGGCACCGTGCTTCGATGGCGCCAGCAGGTAGGTGCGGTCGAAGAACACCGGATCGACCGTATCGAGCGGCACGAACTCGATGATGTTCACCAGCTTCGTGCCGGCTTCTTCCAGCGCCTTGATCTCTTCCGGCTTGAACATCACATAGCGGTCTTTCTCGTACTCGTAGCCCTTCACCATCTCCGAGCGCTGCACCACCTCGCCATCCAGCGCGCAGATGTACTGCTGCTTCACGCGCGCGCCGTCGCGGGCATGCAGCAGGTTGAAGGACAGGCGGCTGGAAGAGACCTCGGCGGAATACACATCCACGGGGATGTTCACCAGGCCGAAGGAGATGCTCACGGTGGCAAAGGAACGCGCAGCCATCGGCGAAACCTCGGACTCGGGGCGGATTGGACGAGGGTCCGGGGGTGCCCTGCCGCGGGCAATGCGGGAAATGCCCCGGCTTGCTGTAGGAAGGAGACCGCATGCGGGTTGCGACAGGCTCATTGACCTCGAGCATCGTGAAGGGCCGGCGCGAGGCACAACCTTCTCCTGACCCTCTTTGCACTTGGCGCTGTAGGAGAACTCCCACCAGCAATTGCAGGTCCGCAGGCCGCGGCGCATGCTGGCATCCCGATCGTGGCGCGGGCATTCCCGCGAGGAGCCACCATGCGATGCATGCATATTGCAGGTCTTGCCGCCGCCGCGGCCCTTGCACAGGGACAGCCCGCCGCGGCTCATCATGGCTGGGCAGGCCAGGGCAACCAGCAGACCGAAGTCACCGGCACCGTGCACAAGGCGGTGAGCCTGGTCAATCCGCACGCCGGCTTCCAGGTGATGGCCGATGGCGAGGTGTGGGATGTGACCCTGGCACCGCCGTCGCGCACCGAGGGCGCGGGACTGTCGGAGCAGACGCTGTCCATCGGCGATGAGGTCACCGTGCGTGGCAACCGCAATACCGACGGGCAGCGCCGCGAGATCAAGGCGGTGCGCGTGACGGCTGGCGAGCGCAACTTCGACCTCTATCCTGAAAGGCTGAGGTGAGCACCGCGCGGCCTTCGCCGGCGTCGGCATCCGCCCCGGGCCGAGCGCGCCGAACCGGTGCCGGGCAGCGCGGCTTCGATGGCATCGCGGCGGATATCGCGCAGGCGCTTCAGACCTGGGTGGCGCCGCAGCCGGCTGCCTCGGTGCGCGGCGGCTGCATCAACGATGCCTGGCGCTGGGATAGCGGTGCCGGCACGCTGTTCGTGAAGGTGTCTGGCACGGCTTCGGCGGCGGCGTTCGAGGCCGAGGCCGCCGGGCTGCAGGAGCTGGCCGCGGCGCAGGCGGTGCGCGTGCCTCGGGTGCTGGCGCAGGGCATTGCCGGCGACCAGGCCTATCTCGCGCTGGAATGGATCACATTGCGACCCCTCGGCGGCGACGCGCAGCAGCTGCTCGGCGCGCAGCTCGCGCAGCAGCACCGGCGCACGGCACCGCGCTTCGGCTGGCAACAAGACAACTACATCGGCCGCACACCGCAGGTGAACACCTGGACGGCGGACTGGGCGCAGTTCTTCGTCACGCACCGCCTGGAACCACAGCTGCAGCTGGCACAGCGCGCCGGTCACGGCGCGCGGCTGCAGCGTCGCGGCAGCCAGCTGCTGGAGCAGGTGCCCGCGCTGCTGGCCGGTCACCGGCCGCAGCCCTCGCTGCTGCATGGGGACCTGTGGGGTGGCAATGCCGCCGCGGCGGAGGGTGGCGGCACGCCGGTGATCTTCGATCCATCCGTCTACTACGGCGACCGCGAGGCGGACCTGGCCATGACGCGCCTGTTCGGCGGCTTCGGCCCAGAGTTCCATGCCGCCTATGAGGCCGCATGGCCGCTGCCAGCGGGCGCCGCGCAGCGGGTGGATCTCTACAACCTCTACCATGTGCTCAACCACCTGAACCTGTTCGGCGCCGGTTACCTGGGCCAGGCCATGAGCCAGATCGATTCGCTGCTGGCCGGCGCTGCGCGCCAGGACTGAAACCGCCGATTGCCCCGGGCGCCGTCGATGCGCAAGACTGCGGCGCAAGAAGAACATCCAGGGGGAAGGATGGACCTGCACCTGCGCAACGCCCTCCGCGTCGAACCCGCAACACCGGATGCACGCCAGCGCCGGCGCCCGCACACCACACGAGGCCTGCGCATCGCCCGCACCTGGCTTGCCGCCGCGGCGCTGTGCTTCGCCACCGCCGCGCAGCAGACGCCGGACTGGCGCAACACGGCGCTGTCCTTCGAGGCGCGCGCCGCCGATCTGGTCTCGCGCCTGACACTGCAGGAGAAGATCGGCCAGATGCAGAATGCGGCGCCCGCCATCGAACGGCTGGGGATTCCGGCCTATGACTGGTGGAATGAGGCGTTGCATGGCGTGGCGCGGGCCGGACAGGCCACCGTGTTCCCGCAGGCCATCGGGCTGGCCGCCACTTTCGATGCGGCGCTGATGCACGAGGTGGCCACCGTGATCAGCGACGAGGCGCGCGCCAAGCACCATGAGTTCCTGCGCCAGGACCAGCATCGCCGCTACCAGGGCCTCACATTCTGGTCGCCCAACATCAACATCTTCCGCGATCCGCGCTGGGGCCGCGGCCAGGAGACCTATGGCGAGGACCCGCACCTGACCGCGCGCATGGGCGTGGCCTTCGTGCGCGGCCTGCAGGGGGATCATCCGCGTTACAGCAAGCTCGACGCCACGGCCAAGCACTTCGCCGTGCACAGCGGACCTGAGGCCACGCGCCACGAGTTCGACGCGCGGCCCACCGAGCGCGACCTGCACGACACCTACCTGCCGGCCTTCCAGGCGCTGGTGCAGGAAGCTGGCGTGAATGCAGTGATGGCCGCCTACAACCGCGTCAATGGCGAATCGGCCACGGCCAGCCCGCGCCTGCTGATCGACATCCTGCGCAAGCAATGGGGTTTCGATGGCTATGTGGTGTCCGACTGCGACTCGGTGGGCGACATCTTCCAGACGCACCTTATCGTCGCCACTGCAGAGGAAGCCTCGGCGCTGGCGGTGAAGAACGGCAACGACCTCAACTGCGGCCGCACCTATGCGGCGCTGGACCGCGCCGTGCAGCAGGGCCTGGTCAGCGAAGGCCAGATCGATTCGGTACTGACGCGGCTGATGACCGCACGCATGCGCCTTGGCATGTTCGATCCGCCACAGATGGTGCCCTGGGCTTCCATTCCGCACGCCGTGAACCAGACGCCGGCGCACGATGCACTGTCGCGCCGCGTCGCCCGGCAGTCGCTGGTGCTGCTGAAGAACACCGGCATCCTGCCGCTGCGCCGCGACCTCGAACGCATCGCGGTGATCGGGCCCACTGCCGACAGCGTCAATGCGCTGCTGGGCAACTACAACGGCACACCCGCGGCGCCGGTGACCATCCTGCAGGGCATCCGCGCGGCGGCACCCGGGGTCGAGGTCCTCTACGAGCGCGGCGCCGAACTGGTCGAGGGACTGCAGGAGCGGCCGATAGCCGGTGCGCCTGCCTCCGATGCGCCATTGCCGCCGGCTTCCACGGAGGCCGCGCTGGCCGCGGCGAGGCGCTCCGATGTGGTGGTGTTCGTCGGCGGGCTCACCAGCCAGATCGAAGGCGAGGAGATGCGTGTCAGCCTGCCGGGCTTTGCCGGCGGTGATCGCACCGACCTGCGCCTGCCGGAGTCACAGCGCAGGCTGCTCGAAGCGCTGCATGCAACCGGCAAGCCGGTGGTGCTGGTGCTCACGGCCGGCTCGGCGCTGGCCATCGACTGGGCGAAGCAGAACCTGCCTGCCATCCTCTTCGCCTGGTATCCCGGGCAGTGCGGTGGCAGCGCCGTGGCCGATGTGCTGTTCGGCGATGCCGATGCGGGCGGGCGCCTGCCGGTCACGTTCTACAGCGCGTCGGAAACACTGCCGGACTTCGAGGACTACCGCATGGAGGGCCGCACGTACCGCTATTTCCGCGGCGAACCGCTGTATCCCTTCGGGCATGGTCTCTCCTATGCGCGCTTCGAATGGTCGGACCTCAGGCTCGACCGGCAGCAGCTGGAGGCAGATGGCAGGTTGCGGGTGAGCCTGAACGTGAGGAACACCAGCAGCCGCGCCGGCGATGAGGTGGTGCAGTTGTACCTGCGTGCCAGCGATGCATCGGCTGATGCGCCGAACAAGGACCTGCGCGGTTTCCGGCACCTGCGGCTGCAGCCCGGCGAGCAGCAGCGGGTGGAGTTTGAAATCTCGCCTGCGGACCTGGCCCGCTACGATGAGGCGCTGCGCGGCCATGCGGTCAGGCCCGGGCGATATGAGGTGCAGCTTGCCGCCTCGAGCAGCGACGTGCGGCTGCGCGGCAGCTTCGTCATGCGGCAATAGGCCGCCTGCATGACCGCGCCGCGCATCAATCCAGCAGCATCACCAGCGCCACCGCCACCAGCAGCAGCACGGCGATGACCACCCAGCGATACTGGTTGACCATCTGCCAGGCACTGCCCGCGCTGGCGATGTCGCTGAAGCGGCCCCGGCTGGTGTAGTACTCCGCGGGCATCGGGTCCCAGAGATTGCAGGGGCGCTGCGTATCCTCCGCTTCGGGGCCCTGCTGGCTGTCGAAGCCGGTGCGCGCCAGGTACCAGTCGGCCACCTGCGGCAGCAGCTTGTCGGCCCACACGGCCTTGAAGGTGGGGAAGGCCACGAACCACTCGCGCCGCCGGCGGTGCGAGGCGCGCACGATCACATCGGCGATCATCTCCGGCTGGAACACCGGCGGCACCGGCTGCGGCCGCTTCGGCATGCGGTTCAGCGCCCAGTTGAACTGCGGGGTGTTCACCGCCGGCAGATGCACCAGCGTCAGGTGGATGCCGCTCTTCTCGTGCAGCAGTTCGGTGCGCAGCGACTCGGTGAAACCCAGCAGTGCATGCTTGGCTGCGCAGTACGCCGACTGCAGCGGAATGCTGCGATAGGCCAGTGCCGAACCCACCTGGATGATCACGCCGCGGTTGCGCGGCCGCATCGAGCGCAAGGCGGCCAGCGTGCCGTAGACCGCGCCCAGGTAGGTCACGTCGGTGACGCGGCGGAACTCGGCGGTCTTCATGTCGGCCACCGGCGAGACCACCGTGACCATGGCGTTGTTGACCCACACATCGATGGGGCCGAAGCGGCCCTCGGCGTCTTCGACCGCCTGTACCAGCTGCTGCTCGTCGCTGACATCGGCCGTGAAGGTGGCCACCTGCGCGCCCAGCGTCGTGCATTCGGCGGCGGCACCGGTCAGTCCGGCCTCGCTGCGGGCAATCAGCGTCAATCGCGCGCCCTCGCGCGCGAAGGCCTGCGCGGTGGCGCGTCCCACGCCAGCGGAAGCGCCCGTGATGACGACATGTCGGCCGGGCGCGGCCATCAGCAGCCCGGTCGGGAAAACGCCGGGCCCGACGGCGGCGCGACGGGATGGCCGGCGTCACGCATCCTGGGCCTCCGCGGCGATGCGGATGTCCGCGGGCAGCGCGTTGCGCGCGTCCTGCAGCGTGAAGGCAGTGTTCACCAGCGCGATATGCGAGAACGCCTGCGGGAAGTTGCCCAGCTGGCGCCGGTGGCGCGGATCGTATTCCTCGGCCAGCAGGCCCAGGTCATTGCGCAGCGTCAGCAGGTGTTCGAACAGTTCGGTGGCCTGCTGCTGGCGACCCATCAGGATCCACGCATCGGCCAGCCAGAACGAGCAGGCGATGAACGCGCCCTCGCTGCCGCCCACGCCATCCTCGGACTCCGCCGGATCGTAGCGACGCACATAGCGCCCATCCATCAGGTGGCGTTCCACCGCCTCGACGGTGCCGATGATGCGCGGATCGCTGGCGGGCAGGAACCCCAGGATGGGCAGCAGCAGCAGGCTGGCATCCAGGGCCTCGCAGTCATAGCTCTGCACGAAGGCATTGCGGCGCCGGCTGAAGCCACGCGCACAGATGTCGGCGTGGATGCGCTCGCGCAATTGCAGCCATTCGTCCAGTTCCACCGGCAACTTGAGCAGGCGCGCATTGCGGATGGCGCGGTCCACGGCCACCCATGCCATCACCTTCGAGTGCGTGAAGTGGCGCCGCTCGCCGCGGATCTCCCAGATGCCCTCGTCGGGCTGGTCCCAGTTGCCCCTCAGGTAGTCGAGGAAGCTCTGCTGCATGCGCCGCGCGTCATCGCTGATCTCAATGCCATGCCGCAGTGCCTCGTGCAGCGTGTCGACCACCTGGCCGAAGACGTCCATCTGCAGTTGCCCGAAGGCGGCATTGCCGGCGCGCACCGGCCGCGAGTTCTCATAGCCCGGCAGCCATGGCAGCTCGCTCTCGACCAGGCGACGCTCGCCGGCGACGCCGTAGAGCATGTGCGCCTGCGCCGGACTGCCCGCCACGGCGCGGATCATCCAGTCGATCCAGCGGCGCGCCTCGGTTTCATAGCCGGCCAGCATCAGCGCATCGAACGAGAACGTGGAATCGCGCAGCCAGCAGTAGCGATAGTCCCAGTTGCGCGCGCCGCCGATGGATTCGGGCAGCGAGGTGGTGGGCGCGGCAATGATCGCGCCGGTGGGCTCGTAGATCAGCGCCTTCAGCGTCAGGATCGAGCGTGACACCGCATCCCCATAGGGACCTTCATAGGTGCAGCGCGCGGCGTGCCGGCGCCAGTGCTCGCAGGTCCTTGCCAGTGCACCGGGAAGATCGCCATGGGGCTTGAAGTGGCTGTCATGCGAGGGGTCCCACGACAGCGCGAAATCGATGCGCTCGCCGGCCTGCAGGCGGAAACGGCCGTGGCTGCTCATCTCGCGGCCCTTCAGCGGCACCGGACTCTGCAGGTTCCACTCGTCGGGCCCGGCGATCGCCTTCAGTCCGTAATCCGTGCGCCGCACCCACGGGATCGTGGATCCGTAGTCGGGTCGCAGCACGATGGCCATTTCCATCTCGATGCTGCCGCGCACGGCCTGCACCGACCGGACCAGCAGCGGATTCGCCGCTCCGATGATCAGCGCATCCTCGAGCCGCACCTCGGCCTGTCCGCAGGTGAAGCGGGTCTCCACGACCATGGTGTCGGGGATGTAGCGCCGCTGCACGCTGAAGGGGCCGGCCGGGCGGATGCTCCAGAAGCCATGCTCATCCTCGCCCAGCAGCTTCGCGAACACGGCGTCCGAGTCGAAGCGCGGCGCGCACATCCAGTCGATGGAACCGTCCTTCGCGACCAGCGCGGACACGCGGCAGTCGCTGAGCAGGGCGTAGTCTTCGATGGGCTTCGACACCGGGATGGTTCACCTCTTGCCGGCCGCGGGTTGTCGTGGCGAGTTGCCGGCCGTGGCATTGTTGTGGCCGGCCCTGCAAGAGTAGGCAGCTGCGGCGCCGCTGGCCATGCGCCGGGCCGTTGCAGGCCGTGTAGGCGCATGCCGACGCTGGCACAGGCGCGATGTATGCTGGCCGCTTCGATCAGAGAGGAACCAATGTGACTGGCGGATCCGCAGGACCCGTGTCGTTCAACACGCATATAGAACTCATCCGCAATTTCCTGGCGCAGCGCGCGCAGCTCGTGCACGCGATCCAGGCATTGCTCGACGCGCGGCAGAAGCCGGCCGCATACCGCCAGGACAAGGTGCTGCTCACGCAGCGCTTCGAGGAGGCCTTCTTCGCGCCCGGGATCTGCGGCAGCGCCAATGAAGGCCTGCGCGGGCAGCTGCAGGCAGCGCACTGGCAGCAGGGTTTCAAGCCGCGCGAGATGCCCGGCCTGCACAATGACCTGGCAGACCCGGGCGAGATGATGACGCGCGCCTTCAACCTGTGGCGGCAGACGCGCTGGCCCGGCGCGGATGCACGCCTCCGCCATGCCGAGGCGCTGTTCAACCTGTATGTGCTGCGCACGCTGACGCTGCTGGTGATGCGCATCTGGGATGCGGGCGCGGAACAGGCCGCCGCGCGACTGGCGGGCGTGCAGCAGGCGCTGGATGCACTATGGGCCTCGTCGCCGGCGGGCCTGCCGGTGCTGGTGCGCGATGCGCGCTGGCTGGTTCCGATCGCACAGAGCCCCACCACCGACGCACTGCATCCATATTTCGACGTCGCGGAGCAACTGGCCGATTCCCTGCATGAGGAGGACCGGCTCGAGGTGCATCGCGCCACCATCGCGCTGGCCGGCGGGCACCTGCGCTCGCAGCTTCGCTACTACAACATGCAGGGCACGCCGCTGGATGAGCAGAGCCTGGTGCTCAGCTCGCGGCGCTCCAATGCGCTGGATTTCTCGATGACCGTGCAGGGACTCGTGCCGCTGCTCGGCGCCTATGAAGAAGCCTGCGCGCGTGGTGACGCGGCGCGCCGCCGCCACCTGGCCGGCGCCATCCTGCAGGGCATTTCCGCGGACCCGGAACTGTTCGTGAACCGTGTGGACCTGCTTGGTCCCTACACGATGATCGAACCGCTGTTCATTGCGGACGAGGCCGATGCCGCGGTGACGCTGACCCCGATGGGGCGCCGCCATGTCGAACTGATGCAGGACTACGCGGCGCGGATCAGGCGCGCCGCGCCGCTGCTGCACCAGGACTGTCCGGTCTTCGAGCCGGTACCGGGCCGTTACTCGCCGCTGGGCGTGCTTTACGGCTTCTCCGCCAACATCACCGAGCACATGACGCTGAAGACACTGGGCGATGAGCCGCCGCCACCGTTCAGCCTGGAGGATGCATTCGTCGATGGCACACCCGGTGATGGCCGCCTCGAATGGGTCAGCGGCTGGCGGCGGCTGTCGCATGTGCGCCGCGATGTGCAGCAGATGTATGCCTATCCGCAGCGCTTCGCCGAGCAGATGCATGCCCGCATCGCCACCGCGCTGCAAAGGCAGGTGTCTGGCAAGTCCCTTGGCACCGGCCGCCTGTTCATCGCGGCCGCTGGCGATGCCACCGCAGAGGCGGTGGCCGCGCAGGCGCCGCCGCTGCCGGTGCAGTACGTACTGTCATCCGACATGCAGGCGGTGGCCGGCTTTCGCGCCCGGTCCTGCGAGGAGGCGAACCTGCTGCACGACCGCTTCGAGGGCGAGTTCGCAGTCAGCTACCGCACTTCCGGCGGCTGGGTCGGGATCTCGAAGGATTTCTTCACCGATCTGCTGGGCGCGGGACGCGATGTGAGGATCACCGGTCTGCCGCCCCGGGCGGCCGCGGTGCTGTCGCTGATGTGCCTGGGCCTTGCGCACGCGGATCCGCCAGCGATGTGACCGGTGAATGTGCCGTATTCCGTCAAGTCGCGCGCCCCTGGGCGGCGCGGCAACGCATAGTGCGTGCATGCTGCACATTTCCGAGGAAAGGCGCTCCGGCGCAGAGCGCAGGTCCTGGTCCGTGGGCGCCTTCTGGCATGGCGCGCGCTATCCACGCCGCAGGGCCGGTCGCCGGGCGGCCGACGGTACCTATCCCATCATCGACTGGCATTCGCCGCGCATCTTCGCGGCGGTGCTGGCCATCCTGCTGCTGTGTGTGACCGATGGCGTGCTCACCGTGGTCCTCATCGCCAACGGCGCGGTGGAGATCAATCCGTTCATGGCGAAGTTCGTGCCGCACTCGCTGGGCTGGTTCGCCGCGGTGAAGCTGTCGCTGACGGCGGTGGGCCTGGGCGTGCTGGCGGCCTGCAGCCGCATGCGGCTGTTCCGCGCCGTGCGTGGCGAGGTGTTCCTGTGGGTGATCCTCGCCGGCTACATGGTGCTGGTGGCCTATGAGCTCGCCATGCTCGAGGTCCTCCCGCACTGAGCCGACAGCGGCTCGGGCGCACGTCCGACGGCGCCGGTCTCCCCGGCAACCCTACGCTGGCCGCCGGTGAGACCAGCGGAGCGGCAGATGGCAGGCGAAGAACCGGCTGAAGGCAGGGACAGGCGACCACCCTTTGCGCGCCTGATGGCGACGCTCGACTATCCGCTGTACATCGTCACCACTGCGACCGGCGAGGAGCGCTCCGGATGCCTGATCGGCTTTGCCACCCAGTGCAGCATCCGGCCGCCGCGCTTCCTGGCCTGCATCTCGAAGAAGAACCACACCTTCGGGCTGGTGCAGCGCGCGGCCATCGTCGCGGTGCACGTGGTGGAGGAACGCAACAAGGACATCGCGGAGCTGTTCGGCGGCGAGACCGGCGATGAGGTGGACAAGTTTTCGCAGGTGGCCTGGCAGACCATCGATGGCGTGCCGGTGCTCGACGCCTGCGAGCGCTGGTTTGCCGGCACCGTGCTCGAGCGCATCGACCTTGGCGATCATCTCGGGCTGCTGCTTTCGCCAGTCGACGCCGAGCCCAGCGAACCGGCCAGCCAGCTGACTTTCCAGAAGGCGCAGGACATCAAGCCGGGGCACCGGCCCTGAGGTCTAGCGGTGGCCATCGCGCGCTATAGTTCACGCATGACCGCACGTACCCTGCAGATCCTCGTTGCCCTGGCGGCGTGTGGCGGCGCGGCCTTTGCGGGCGCCGCTGAACGGGTCTGCGAGCAATCCGAATCCATCGTGACCCCGTCGCCGCGCGGCGGCCACGCCGCCAGCGTGCAGCATCAGGTCTGCGATACGGGCGCCGGCGTCTCGGCGGCCATCACCGTCTACGTGGGCGATGCCGCAGCCCCGCTGAAGGGTGGCCGCGTGGTGTCGGTGGCGGTGCCGCGCTCACGTGGGGAATGGCCGATCGCGCGCTGGCGCGATGCGCGTTCGCTCGAGGTGTGGGTGCCAAACTTGGCAACGGTGCTCGAGACGCAGTCCGCCTATGGCGATGTGTCGGTGACGCTGAAGTACTGCGGCGATGATCCGGAAGCGCGTCAGCGCGTTGCGCAGCATGAGGTGGACATGCAGCGCTGGATGGAGGCGGTGACGCAATGGGCCGAGCGGCGGCGTCATGATCCGGACGCGGCAGGCCCGCGGCCGGAGAGACCGACGGAGCCGCGTGCGCGGGTGCGCGCGTGCACGGATGAGGAAGTGGCTGGCCGCGGATAGCCGCGGGGCAGCAAGTTATCCGCCGCGGTGACGCAGCCGGCGGACCAGGGCCAGGGCGTCCTCGACGCTGCCGGTGACGTCCCTGATAGGAAACAAGGTGCCGCGGATTACCCTTCCAGCGTCGACGATCAAGGTCAGGCGCTTGAGTCTGGTCATTCCCAGCAGGCGGAATGTGGGCAGGCGCAGTGCCGTGGTCAGCTCGAGTGCGTGATCCGAGACCAGCGGAAACTGGATGCGGTTTTGCCTGGCGAATGCCCGCTGCTCATCGGGCTGCTGTGTGCTGAGTCCCACCACGCTGGCATCCGCCTTGCGGAAATCCGCCAGGCGGTCCCGATAGGTGCATGATTCGAGCGTGCAACCGGCGCCGCCGGGAACCCCATCGATCCCGGTGAGGCTGGTGCCCGGGTAGCAGTACAGGACGGTGTAACCGCTGCGCGCGAGCGGGTCGTTCCGAAGTGTAGGGATGGAAACACCGACCAGCGCGGCGACCCGCCGCGCCTCCGCGGACCCGGCCCGCGCCGTGGCACGCGTCGTTCCATCGCCGAGCAACCACGTGTCGCCCCATTCCTGGAGCGACGCGAGTACCGGCATGGCGGCCATGCCACGGTCGGTCAGCCTGTATTCGAACCGGTCGGGCGAGCTTTGGTAACGGACGCGATGCAGGACGCGCGCTTCAATCAGGGCATTCAGCCTCTGCGTGAGCACCTTTCGTGAAATGCCCGATTCCAGCAGCTGCTCGAACCGGCGCCGTCCCCTGGCCACATCACGCAGCAGCAATGCACTCCAGCAGTCGCCCAGAAGGGCAACCGCCTGTGCGATTCCGCAATCGTCCTGTTGCATCAGAGTATTGTATAGTGAGTTTCCAAAGGAGACTTACTCAGAATGTGGGCATGGCAAGGATTCCGCGTGTCGTCCTGGTTCTCGCGGCAGCGCGATTCGCCACGGCCTGCAGTTCCTTCCTGGTTCTCTTCCTTACGCTTTACCTGAACGGTCCGCGCTCGCTGGGTGTGGTGGCGAGTGGCCTGATCGCCGGGTCTTATGGCGTCGGCATGCTGGCCGGGAATTTCACCGGCGGACGCTGGGGAGACCGGTTCGGTCATGGCCGTGTCCTGTTGTGGTGTTCCGCGGCGGCAGGTCTGGGCGTCATCTTCATCCCGTGGCTGCCGACCTGGTTGCTGGGTGTGGCCCTCGCGCCCATCGCCTATCTGGGTTCCACTGCCGATGTGTCGGTTGGTGCGCTGACCGCGCTTGCCGTGCCACGCGGCGACCGGCGTGCTTCCATTGCTATCGGCCGTGCCGCGTCCAATGCAGGCTACATACTCGGCCCGTTGCTGGCCGCGTGGCTGTTGACGAAATCCTGGATCCTGCTTTTCATGGTCGATGGCGCGATGCTGCTTGCGATTCGCGTCGTGCTCGGTCAGCTGCTTCCCGACGACAGCCCTGCACCGATGCGCCGGTCGCCGGGTCTGTCGCTATGGAGTGCGCTGCGCGCAGACCGCTCCCTGATGCGGCTGCTGCCGGCGGTCGTGCTGGTCGATATCGTGTACCGGCAGCTCTACACCACGCTTCCACTGCATCTTCGGGACGCCGGGCAGCCGCTCGCCCTCTATACCGCATTGATCTCGATCGGATCGGCCGCGATTCTCCTGCTGGAATTTCCGGTCGCGCTGGCGTTGCGACGTCGTGCTGCGCTCCCCGTCATTGCCACCGGCTACCTGATGCTCGGGCTTGGATTCCTGATGTTCGGGCTGCCCGTGACGGTCTGGACGGCAATCATGGCGATGCTGGTGCTCACAGCGGGGGAGATCCTCTACAAGACCACCGCCACTGCGCACGTTCTAGACGCGGCCCCGGATCACCTGGTGGGGCAGTACCAAGGCCTCTACACAGGCGCGGCTACCAGTGGAACCATGCTGGCCGCACCGATTGGCACTGCCATCTACGCATCCTTCCCCGCGCTGCTCTGGCCGCTGTGTGCAGTGGCAGGAGGAGTCGCGGCATTGATGGCACTTTCCTGCCGCCCGCGAACGCGACCCTTGAGACAGCCGGCAACCTAGGTGCTTGCAAGGACTTCCCCGGGGTGAAAGTCCCGTCACCAGGCCCGTGTATGATCGACCGGACAAGCAGAACCGGGGAGGCCGATGTCATTCCTCATGGCGGGCGCCAGCCGCTGAGACGCGAACGCTTCACGACGTGGCGCAAGATCCCGGATCGATTGTTAAACACCGGGCACTGACCTGCAGGGGGACGACATGGACGTGAGGAACCTGAATCGCCGGCAGCTGATCGAAGCTGCGGCGCTCGCGGCCGCTGCCGGTGCGACCGCAGGGCCCATTGCCGCCGCGCAGGCCGCCGCGGCATCTGCGCCCGCCGCGCCCGACTTCGGTCCCGCGCAGCCACCGCCGATCACCGATGTGCGTGACAAGGTGGCCTACATCACCGGCGGCTCCAGCGGCATCGGCCTTGGCATCGCGCGCGCGCTGCATGAGGCCGGTGCGAAGGTGATCCTCGGCAATCTCGACGAATCACAGTTCGACGAGGCGCTGGCGCATTTCGAGCCCGGTGATCCGCGGGTGCGCACCATCGTGCACGACGTGCTCGACCGCGAGGGCTGGGATGCCATGGCCGACCAGATCGAGAAACTCTTCGGACCGGTGCACATCCTGGTGAACAACGCCGGCGTCGGCCGCCTGCCCAATGTGCTGCAGGGCACCCTCAAGGACTGGGACTGGGGCATGGGCGTGAACTTCTGGGGTCCGCTGTGCGGCGTGCGCACCTTCGTGCCGCGCATGCTGGCACGCGAGGAGGGCTGCCACATCGTCACCACTTCATCGACCGATGGCGTGCTGTTCGGCAGCGGCAACATCTATGCGGTGAGCAAGATGGCGGTGACCGGGTTCATGGAGGCGCTGCGGCACGAGCTGCGCAACACCCACATCGGCACCTCGAACCTGCTGCCCGGCATGACCACGACCAATCTTGCGCAGAGCGCCAGCTACCGGCCGGAAAGGCTGCAGAACGACCCGCCGCCGCCTGCATCGCAGCCGTCCACGCCACCGCCGGCCCGCGCACCGGCTGGCGCTGCCGGCGCTGGTCGCGGCGCGCCGCCGCCACGGCCCGACGCAGGTCCGCTGTGGGACCGGCCGCAGGATCCGCTGACCGTGGGCCGCATGGTGGTCGATGGCATCGTGCACAACGACATGTGGATCTTCCCGGCACCGGAATACCGGGTCGGCGTCGAGGCGCGCGGGCAGGCAATGGCCGAATCGATGGCGGCCTATACGCCGATGCCGGCGCACATCGCCGCCGGCCGCAACAACTATTTCCGCACGCCGATCTATCTGCAGGAGATCGAGCACCGGCGCGCGACGCGCAACCGGCGCATCCGCGGCATGTGATCAGGCTACGGGCCTGCGTTCGCGCTCTGCCCAGGCCTGCTCCAGACGTCGCGCCGACACGGTCACGCGGGTCTTCAGCTGCTGCGCGAACAATGACACGTGCAGCTCCTCCAGCAGCCAGCGGAAATCATCCTCGGCCGGCGGCAGCAGGCCCCGCTCGGCCTTCACCCTTGCGTGATAACGGGCTTCAAGCGGCGCCACCTGTGCAGCCAGCTGTGCATCGCGCCGTGGATCGCGCATGGCCTTCTCCAGCCGCTGCTCGATGGCCTGCAGGTAGCGCGGATATTCGCGCAGCCTTTCCCACGGCGTGACCAGCAGGAAGCCGGCCGGCACCAGCCACGCCAGCTGTGCGCGG
This sequence comes from uncultured Steroidobacteraceae bacterium, assembly GCA_964417875.1. Taxonomy (GTDB): domain Bacteria; phylum Pseudomonadota; class Gammaproteobacteria; order Steroidobacterales; family Steroidobacteraceae; genus ZC4RG30. The sequence goes on along the minus strand of CAYQJU010000009.1, from coordinate 36,995 downwards.
ATGTCCGCCGCCGTCGCCGCAGGCGCCTGGCGCAATGCGGCCTGCACGCGCGCCAGCCGTTCAAGCGTGGTCTGCACGCTGCGGGAGATCTCCTGCGCGGGAATGCCGAGTCCGGCGCGCCGCGCGGCAAGGCGGGCCTCGAACGCCTCACGGCTGCGCAGCGGTTCCTCGCCCTCGAGGAACACCGTGGCAATCACCCGGTCGAGCAGGTCGTCGCGCAGGTCACGGCCGGCCACCAGTTCCGGATTCACCAGCGGATGTGCAGGCAGTCCGCGATACACGATCTCCCCCTGCACGTTCACGGCGAGGTCACGCCGCCACGACTTGAACTCGCGCGCCATCACCAGCCGGATCAGGCGCATGCTGCCGCGCAGATGGCTGGCGCGGGCTTCCGGTGGCGTCGCGAACACGCGCAGGCCCACGCTGCTGCCTTCATCCACCAGCGCGGGGAAGCCCACCTGGCGACGCCCACCATCGCCGGTGTGCTGCTGTTCGGGGATGTCGCCGAATTCCCAGCTGCGTGCGCCGGTGGTCAGCTGCGACTGGCGGGCATACTCCTGCTGTGCGGCGCCCGCATGCTGCGCGCGCAATGCTGCAAGGCTGCGCGAACGGCCCAGCACGCGCTCCTGGTCATCCAGCAGCAGGAAATTCATGCGCAGATGCGGCGGCAGCAGCTCGTCGCGAAAGGCATCGGCGGCCACCGGCACGCCACCGGTGCGCGACAGGGCGGTGGCCAGCTGGGCATGCAACGAACCGCGCCCCGGCTCGATGAGCGGCAACGCGCGGGCCACCGCTTCCGGCACCGGCACGAAATGCACCCGCAGGTTCTTCGGCAGCGAGCGCACCATCGCGGTGACCTTCTCCTCGAACAGTCCCGGCACCAGCCACGTGAACGGCTCGGACGGCAGCTGGTTCAGCACATGCAGCGGTACCAGCGCCGACACGCCGTCATCCTCGTGGCCCGGATCGAAGCGGTAGCGAAGCTGCAGCACCAGCGGTCCTGCAGACAAATGATCGGGGAACTGCGCGGCTGGCAGCTCTGCATCGCTGCCGGCGATGTCGCGTTCGGTGAGCCACAGCAGCTTCGGCTGGTCGCGCTCGGCCTGCTGGCGCCATTTCTCGAATGCGGCGCCGGTGGAGATCCCTTCGGGAATGCGCGCATCGAAGAACTCGTACAGGCGATGTTCGTCGGCCAGCAGGTCCACGCGCCGTCCCTTCTGCTGCAGGTAATCGGTGTCCTCGAGCAGCTTGCGGTTGTGCGCCATGAACGGCGCGCGATGGTCGTATTCCATCTGCACCAGTGCGTGGCGGATGAACAGCTCGCGCGCAGCGGCGGGATCGACGCGCTCGTAGGGCACGCGGCGCCCGGACGACAGCGTCAGGCCAAACAGGGTCACCCGCTCGTAAATCGCGGCACGCGCGGCGCGGCGTTCCCAGTGGGGCTCGTAATACTGCCGGCGCACCAGGTGCGCGCCGGCCTGCTCGATCCATGCCGGTTCTACCCGCCCCACCGTGCGCGCATACACCTTCGTGGTCTGCACCTGCTCGGCACTGACGATCCATGCCGGGCGCGCCTTGAACTGCCCCGAGCCCGGATGGATGAACAGCTTCGTGCCATTGGCGCCAAGGTATTCGCCGTGTTCACGCCGCTGCGCCACCTGCGACAGAAGGCCGGCCAGCAGCGCACGGTGGATGCTTTCCTGGCTGGCCGGCTGCGTGTTCAGGCGCAGGCGCAGCTCCCCCAGGGCCACCTCCATCAGCTGGCCGTGCACGTCATGCCATTCGGAAAGCCGCAGGTACGACAGGAAGTTCTCGCGGCACCAGGCGCGCAGCTTCGCCCGCGAAAGCTGCGCGCGCTGCTCCGCGTAGATGCGCCACAGTTTCAGCAGCGACATGAAATCCGAATGCTCGTCACGCAGCGGCGCATGCTTCTGGTCGGCCTGCGTCTGCTTGTCGGCGGGACGGTCGCGCGGGTCGGGCACGGACAGCGCGGCGGCAATGATGGCCACTTCCTCCAGCGCGTTCTCCTGCGCGCCGGCCAGCAGCATGCGGCCCAGGCGTGGATCCAGCGGCAGCCTTGCCAGCTGCCTTCCGGTGTCGGTCAGGCGGCCATCCTCGCCCAGTGCACCCAGCTCGCGCAGCGTGCGCTGGCCGTCGCGGATGTAGCGCCCGTCCGGTGGCTCGACGAACGGGAAATCCTCGATGGCGCCGAGCTTCAGCGCATGCATCTGCAGGATCACTGCGGCAAGGTTGGTGCGCTGGATCTCCGGTTCGGTGAATTCCGGGCGCGCGAGGAAATCCTCTTCGGAGTACAGCCGGATGCAGATGCCCGGTCCCACGCGGCCGCAGCGGCCGGCCCGCTGGTTGGCCGAGGCCTGCGAGATCTTCTCGATGGGCAGGCGCTGCAGGCGACTGCGATGTGAATAGCGGCTGATGCGCGCCATGCCGGTGTCGATCACGGCGCGGATGCCGGGCACGGTCAGCGAGGTCTCGGCCACATTGGTGGCCAGCACGATGCGGCGGCGGCCGGAGGGCCTGAACACGCGCTCCTGTTCGTTCTGTGCCAGGCGCGAGAACAGCGGCAGGATCTCGCAGCCCTGCGGGTGGTGCTTGCGCAGCGACTCGGCGGTCTCGCGGATCTCGCGCTCGCCGCTGAGGAACACCAGGATGTCGCCGGCCTGGTCGCGCCACAGTTCATCGACGGCGTCGAGCAGGGCCTGCTGCTGGTCACTGGCGGTCTCGTCCTCCTCGCCGTCCTGCGTCACCGGGCGGTAACGCACCTCCACCGGATAGCTGCGGCCGGAGACATTCAGGACCGGCGCATCACCGAAGTGCTTCGAGAAGCGTTGCGGATCGATGGTGGCGGAGGTGATCACCACCTTCAGGTCGGGACGTCGCGGCAGCAGCCACTTCAGGTAGCCGAGCAGGAAATCGATGTTCAGCGAGCGCTCGTGCGCCTCGTCGACGATCAGCGTGTCGTAGTGATCAAGGAAACGGTCACCCTGCGTCTCGGCCAGCAGGATGCCGTCGGTCATCAGCTTGACCAGGCCTTCGCGACGCGTGCGGTCCTGGAAGCGCAGCTTGTAGCCGACGATCTGGCCCAGCGGGGTGGCCAGTTCCTCGGCGATGCGCGCCGCCACGGTGCGCGCGGCGATGCGCCGCGGCTGCGTGTGGCCGATCGCGCCGGCAATGCCGCGGCCGGCCTCAAGGCAGATCTTCGGCAGCTGCGTGGTCTTGCCCGAGCCGGTCTCGCCGCAGACGATGACCACCTGATTCCCGATGATGGCGCGACGGATTTCGTCGCGGTGCGCGCTGACCGGCAGCTCTTCCGGATAGCTGATCGCCGGCACGCTGGCGGCGCGCGCGGCACGCGCAGCCGCCGAGGTGGCAATCTTCTGCGCCAGCGCGGCCTGGGCCGCCGCCACATCGTCGCCGCGCTGGTGTGCGCTGCGCAGGCGGTCGCGCTCGCGCCGCAGGCGCAACTGGTCGCGGCGCAGGCACTGGTCGATGGAAGTGGCAGGTGTGGGGGCTGGGTCCGGCGGCGTCATGGCGCGGCGGCGGGCGCGCGAAAAAGGAAGTGGACTGCGCAGTCTACGCCACTGCCGCCCGCCGGCCGCAAGCCCGCTAGATCGAGAAGATGCTGCGCGCGATATGCCGCTTGCCGCCGTTGACCTGCAGCGGATCGTCCTTGCTGTTGAAATAGTAGATGCAGCCGACCTGTCCCGGCGCCACCTCCCAGGCATTCGGATAGCCCAGGTCCCAGCTGCCGCCATCGTCGCGCACGATCAGCTCGCCGCCCCAGGTCCGACCCTCGTCCTCGCTGACGGTGGCGCGGATGCCGTAGTTCGGCAGGCGGTAGCCATACACCATCACCAGCCGGCCGTCGCTCATGCGCACCAAGCTGCCCGGCGCGCCGAAATCATTCACGCGCGACAGGAAGCCCCAGGTGCGCGCGCCATCATCGCTCTTGTAGACCTCGGTCCACATGTCGCCGGTGGGATCCCGCTGGCAGCGCAGCGTGCACAGGATGCGGCCGCTGGGCAGCAGCGTGGGCCGTGGATAGAACCAGCGGTGGCCGCTGAAGGCCAGGCTGCTGGCCTGCTGCGTGCTCCTGGCCGCCTCGTAGGGATCGCGCTCGGGCGTGATGAAGCTCATGAAGTGGAATTCGGTGCCGCCATCGAGGCTGCCATAGACCAGCGGCCGGCGGTTGCCATCGGCCTGCACCTCGAACATGAACAGCAGGCAGCGGCCATCCGGGCGCACCATCCAGGAATTCATCGCAGTCAGCGAATGCAGTCCATCCAGCGGCAGCATCGAGGCGCCCGACCAGGTGCGCCCGCCATCCTTCGACACGCGGATCGGCGCGCGGCCGGCCGGCGTGCCGAAGCCGGAACTGAAAGAGGAGACCAGCACATTGCGGTCCAGGTAGTCGATGGGACCGGAGTCGGCGAATGGCGTTGCATCCGGTCCGCCCGCGGTGAGCACGTCGAACTCCGGGCTGTCACCATTCCAGGTGCGGCCGCGGTCGGTGGAGCGCACGGTGACCTGCTTCGAGCCGCTGGAATTGCGGAACACGTTGTTGTGGTTGATGAAGTCCGGATCGCGGTAGTCGATGGTGATGGCGTCGAAGTTCTGCATCAGCTCGCCATCGGCGTTCTCCCAGAAGCCGCGCGTGTAGGTCCATGCGCAGAACTCGTCCTCGCGCCGGTAGACCACGGCATGGTCCAGCTCGCGCGCCGGGCGTGGCGCGGCATAGCGGTGGATGATGGCTGGGGCGCCGGGGCCGGAACGGCTGGCACAGGCGGAAAGGGCGACGGCGGGAAGTGCGGACGCGAGCAGCTTGCGGCGCGTGATCATGGTTCGAGTCTCCCTGCGACTGGCCACAGCGTAGCGCGCGCCATGGCTTTTTCGTGCCTGTGGCGGAAGTGTCGGCGCAGCAGGCCCGTCAGGGCGCGGTGCGCGACAGGCGGATGTCCATCCACACGGCCACCGCCAGCACCGCGCCGCGCACGATGAATTTCATCTCCGGCGAGAAGGCCAGCAGGGTCATGCCATTGAGCAGCGTCGCCATGATCAGCGCGCCGAACAGCACGCCGGTGACCGTGCCGCGTCCGCCTTTCAGGCTGGCGCCGCCGATCACGCAGGCGGCAATGGCATCCAGCTCCATCAGCTGGCCGGTGGTGGTGGTCGAGGCGCCGGCAAAGGCGGTTTGCAGGAAGCCGGCGATGGCGACGATCACGCCCATGATGGCAAAGGCCGCGATCACCACGCGGCCGGTAGGCACGCCGGATACCACCGCCGCCTCTTCATTGCCGCCGATCGCGAACAGGTAGCGTCCCAGCCGCAGGTGCCGGCAGACCGCGTGCACCACGAACGCCGTGGCCGCGAGGATCAGCAGGCTCAGCGGCACGCCGCGATACTGGTTCAGCACCAGCACCGTCAGCAGCAGGCATTGCGCGGTGACGAACCAGCGCAGGAACAGCCCCTCGCCATCGGCGGCCAGCCCGCCGGCAACGCGGCGGCGATGTCCCGTCCACGCCGCCAGTGCCAGCAGCAGCGCCAGCAATGCCGCCAGCAGATAGCCCCATAGCGGCGGCAGGTACCAGGTGGTCAGGATGGAATAGAGGTTGCTCTCGCCACCGCGCACCACCGGCACGGTCTCGCTGCGGATCACCAGCCAGTGCACGCCCTTGAAAACCAGCAGGCCACCCAGCGTGATGATGAACGCGGGAATCTTCTCGCGCACGATCAGCGCGCCCATCGCCGCATACAGCGCGATGCTCAGCAGCACCGTGAGCAGCAGCGCCGCCGGCGCCGGAAAATCCTGCTGCACCACCAGCACGGCGGCCACACCGCCCATCAGTCCCAGGCCGCTGCCCACGCTGAGGTCGATGTGGCCCGGCACGATAATCAGCAGCATGCCCAGCGCCAGCACCGCGGTGGCGGCCACCTCGATCGACAGTTGCGACAGGTTGCGCGCGCTGAGGAATGCGGAGTCGGCCGCCCAGAAGCACAGCGCGATCGCCACCAGCGCGATCAGCATCGAGAAATCGCGCAATCCGATGCGGGCAATCATGGATGCGCCGCGCCGGCTGCAGCAGCGGCGGCGGCGGGCAGGCCGCCGGCCGTTGCCGGTTTCATCGCTGCGGCCAGCAGCGCCTGCTGCGTGATGCCACTGCCCTCGAAGGTGCCGCCGATTGCCCCATCGGCCAGCATCAGGATCCGGTCACTCATGCCCATCAGCTCCGGCAGTTCGCTCGAGACCAGCAGCACGCCCAGTCCCTGGTCGGTCAGATCGTTGATCAGTTCGTAGATTTCCAGCTTCGCGCCCACGTCGATGCCACGCGTGGGTTCATCCAGCAGCACCACCTTCGGACGCGTCATCAGCGCCTTGCCGAGCATCACCTTCTGCTGGTTGCCGCCCGACAGCGTCTGCGTGATGGTCTCCTGGCTGCCGGCACGGATGCGCAGCCGCTGCATGTACTGCGCGTTGGCGGCGGTTTCCTGGTCACGGTCGATGAAGCCGCGCGGCGCCAGTCGCCGCAGGTCGGACAGCGACAGGTTGAATCCCACCGTCTGCTGCAGGACCAGGCCGAGGCGCTTGCGATCCTCGGTGATCAGCGCCAAGCCCTGCGCGATGCAGCCGCGCGGGTTGCGCGCCAGTTCCTCGCCATCGATGCGCGCGCTGCCGGCGAGGCGATGGCCCCACAGCCCGAACAGGTGCATCAGCAGTTCGCTGCGGCCCGCGCCCATCAGTCCGCCGATGCCCAGCACCTCCCCGGCGCGCACCGCCAGATGGATGTCGTGCAGGCGTGGCGCTGCCACGGCGTTGCCGGCCACGACGAGGCCTTCGACCGCCAGCAGCGTATCGCCCGGCTGGCGCCTGCGACGCGGGAACAAATCCTCGATGCGACGGCCGACCATGTGGCTGATCACCGCATCGCGGCTGGTGGCCGCGGCATCCAGCGTCACGATGCTGCGGCCGTCGCGCAGCACGGTGATGCGGTCGCTGATGCCGAACACCTCCTCCAGCCGGTGCGAGATGTAGATGCAGCCGACGCCGCGCGCGGCAAGGCCGCGCACGATCCGCAGCAGCACGCCGACTTCGCGGTCGGTCAATGCGGCGGTGGGTTCATCGAGGATCAGCACCCGCGAGTCGCGCCGCAGTGCGCGCGCGATCTCCACCAGCTGGCGCTGGCCGATGCCGAGCGTGCCCACCGGCGCCTCGGCCGGCACGTCGATGCCATGCTGCGCCAGCAGCCGCGTGGCGTCCTCGCGCATGCGCTGGTGATCGATGAAGCCGAGGCGGCGCGGCTCCTGTCCCAGGTACAGGTTCTCCGCCACGCTCATTTCCGGCACCAGTGCCAGCTCCTGGTGGATCACCGCGATGCCGGCGGCCTGTGCATCGGCCACCGAGGCGAAACGGTGCGGCCGGCCGGCAATCAGGATCTCGCCCTGATGGCCGCCGTGCGCATGCACGCCGCAGAGGATCTTGATCAGCGTGGACTTGCCGGCGCCGTTCTCGCCGCACAGGGCCTGCACCTCGCCGGCGCGCAGCGTGAAATCCACGCCATCCAGGGCCAGCACGCCACCGAAGCGCTTGGCAAGGCCGCGTGCCTCGAGCACCGCGGATGCAGGGACTGCCTGCGCCGCGTTCATGGTCGGGCCCTGCCGCAGGGTTTTCGCAGGGGTCCGGTCATTGCCGGCCCTGGAACACATCCTCGCGGCTGTGGAAGCCATCGGCGATCACGGTGTCCTCGACGTTGTCTGCGGTCACGGTGACCACATCGAGCAGCAGCGAGGGCACCTCGATGCGGCCATTGTCGATGGCAGCGCGGGCCACCAGCGGGCGACCGCGCGCCAGTGCCACGGCGCTCTGTGCGGCGCGCTCGGCCAGCTGCTGCACCGGCTTGTAGATGGTCATGGCCTGCTCGCCGCTTGCGATGCGCTGCACGGCCACCAGCTCCGCATCCTGGCCGGTGACCAGGACCTTGCCGGCGATGCCTTCCTCGCGCAGCGCCTGGATCGCGCCGCCGGCCGTGCCATCGTTGGACGCCAGCACGGCATGGATGTTGCGGCCATGGCGGGTGATCGCCGCATTCATGATGCGCTTGGCGTTCTCGGGCTTCCAGTCATCGGCCCAGTCCTCATGCAGCACTTCCACCGCGCCGCTGTCGATGGCCTCGCGCAGAGCAGCGTCCTGCCCGGCCTTGAACAGCGCGGCATTGTTGTCGGTCTTCGAGCCGTAAATGCGCACCAGGCGGATGGGACCGGGCTCATCGCGCAGCGCATCGAGGATGAACTGTGCCTGCAGTTCGCCGACGCGCTCGTTGTCGAAGGTGAGGTAGAGGTCCGGCTCGCTGTCGAGGATCAGCCGGTCATAGGCGATCACGGGGATGCCGGCGCGATGCGCGATCTGCACGCCGCGCGCCATGGCGCGGCCGTCATGCGGCACGATGACGATCACATCCATGCGCGACGTCACCAGCGTTTCGACATCGGCCACCTGGCGGTTGTCATCGCCATTGGCCGACAGCACCGTGACCTCGGCGCCGAGTTCACGGGCCTGTTCGACGAAGGCATCGCGGTCGCGCGTCCAGCGCGCCTCCTTCAGCGTGTCGAGCGACAGGCCGATGCGGATCGGTCGCCCGTCGGCGGCGCCGACATCGACGCTGGGGCCCTGTCGGCCAAGCACCACGCCGATCAGCACGCTCAGCGCCATCGAGGCGATGACCAGGAAGGATTTGACGCTCATCGTTGTGGTTCTCCCCGCGCGGATGGCGCGGGTCTGTCGCCCGCGCTTGCCGCTGACTTGAGATCAGGGCGACGTCGTGCCGCAGGCAACCCGGTGATCGACATCGGTGCCCAGCATGGCGCGGTTCAGCGTCAGCTGCGCGCGCCCTTCGCCGCGCAGTTCGACGCGCCGCAGTCGTTGCGACAGGTCGGCACCGGCGCCGGCGAAGCACTTCAGCGCAATGCCCAGCCGCTGCCACTGCCCGGTCGGCAGCGCGCGAAGATCCTGCGCGATGGGCACGCTGGCCGTGCAGCCCGGACCGCAGGCCACCGCCGCCGCCAGCGTGCCGGCCGGCGCAGTGTCAACGCGCAGCGTCAGCACCAGCAGCATGTCGGCATTGGTCTCGCGGCTGAAGTCCTCGCCGCGCCCGCTGGCGAAGACAAGCGCGCCGGCGCCGGCGGCAGGCCAGCTGAGCCCCAGGCTGTCTTCCTGGCGCAGGCGATCGACGCGTGCCATCTGCAATGCGCCGCTCGCTTCCACCGTCCAGGGCGCGGGCCCGATGCCATCGAACAGCGTCGTGCTGGGCGCATCCTGCTGCTGAACGCCGGATTCCTCGCTGAGCTGCGGCAGTTCGCGCTGCTCGCGATAGGTGAGTCCGTGGCCGAACGGGAACAGCGGGTCGTAACCGGGCTGTCCCTGGCGCAGCCCGAACTGCATCGCATGGCGCGGCCACGAGAATGACAGCCGGCCCTTGAAGTCATGGGCGATCTGCCCGTCGGGGCGGCGCAGCAGCACATCTGCGATGCCGCCGCCTTCAGAGCCCGGCAGCCAGGCGGCGACGAAGGCCTGCGCGGCATTGATTTCGCGATTCACCCACAGCGGACGACCCGACAGGAACACCGCCACCACCGGCACATTGGCGGCATTCAGCCGCGCCAGTACTTCAAGGTGTGCGCCATCGGTGCGCAGCAGCAGGTTGCGGATGTCGCCGACGCCTTCGGCATAGGGGTTCTCGCCGAACACGACGACGGCTACGTCAGGTCGCTCCCTGAAGCTGCCGTCCGGCGAGAGTTCCGCCGAGCCGCCCGCGGCCTGCACGGCATCGCGGATGCCTTCCCAGACCGACGTCGCGCCGGGGAAGCGGCTGTTGTCCGCGCCAGTGCCCTGCCAGGTGAGCGTCCAGCCGCCGGATTGCTTCGAGTAGCTGTGCGCGCCGTCACCGGCCACCAGCACGCGCTGCTTCGGCGACAGCGGCAGCAGACCGTCATTGTTCTTGAGCAGCACCAGCGATTCGCGCACCGCCTTTCGCGCCAGCGCGCGATGCTCCGGTCGGCCCAGCGTGCTGAAGTCGCCGGCGCCCGGCCGCTTCGATGGTGGACCTGCCTCGAACAGTCCCATGCGCAGCTTCACGCGCAGGATGCGCGCCACGGCATCATCCAGCCGCGCCAGCGGCAGCGCGCCGCTGCGTGCCTGCTGGAGCAGGCTGTCGTACAGGCCGCGCCAGCTGTCTGGCGCCATGTACATGTCGAGGCCGGCGACCAATGCTGCCGGGCAGTCGACGGGACGGCAGCCGCGGATCTGCCCGTGTCCGTTCCAGTCACCGACCACGAAGCCGTCAAAGCCCATGCGCTGCTTCAGCACGTCGGTGAGCAGGCCGCGATGGCCATGCAGCTTCTCGCCATTGAAGCTGTTGTAGGAGGCCATCACCGACATCAGTCCGGCTTCGATGGCCGGCACATAGGGCGCGCCATGCACGTCGCGCAGCACGCTTTCGGGAACGCGCGTGTCGCCCTGGTCGCGGCCGTTGGTGGTGCCGCCATCGCCGAGGAAATGCTTGGCGGTGGCGATCACATGCGGCGGCCGCAGGAAATCCGCGCTGCGCGGATCACCCTGCAGGCCACGCACCATCGCCGCGGCATAGGAGACCACCACGGCGGGGTCTTCCGAATAGCCTTCATAGGTGCGGCCCCAGCGGGTGTCCTGCGGCACGGTCAGCGTGGGCGCGAAGGTCCACTCCATGCCGGTGGCGCGGATCTCTGCCGCGGTGGCGCGGCCGATGGCTTCCACCAGCTGCGGGTTGCGCATCGCACCGAGGCCGATGTTGTGCGGGAACAATGTCGCGCCGATGATGTTGCTGTGGCCGTGCACCGCATCGGTGCCCCACATCGATGGAATCGCGACGCCGCCCTGGCTGGCATCCACCGAGGCGGCATGGAAGGCATCGGCCAGCTGAAGCCAGGTTTCCGGCGGTGCGAACTCGTCATTGCCGGGCGCGGAATTGCCGCCATTGAGGATGGCGCCGAAGCGGTAGCGGCGCATGTCCTCGGGCGTGACGCTGCCGATGTCCGGCTGGATGACCTGGCCGATCTTCTCTTCCAGCGTCATGCGCGCCAGCAGGTCGGCGACGCGCCGCTCGATGGCTGCATCGGCGGGAATGGGCGAGGTGACCGCGGGCCAGACCGCGGGATCAACCGCAGATGCGCCATCCGGTGGGGACTGCGCGCTCGCGGCAGACACCACTGCGGCCATCACGACCACCAGATTCCGAACGCCTGATCGCCACTCCATGCGCATCCTCCCCCGTCCAGCGGGCGAGTCTACGATCATTCCGGGCGGCAGACGAAGCCGCGTGGCGAAAGACTATTGGCGATCAGGCAGGTGCTGCGCGCCGGCACTGCCGCCGGGCGCCGTCGATGGATCGGGCGGCGTCTTCGGCTGCGCGCTGCCGGCGCGGTTCCAGCGCGCGAACTCGGTGGGCGAAAGCGCCTGGTTGCGGTCCACATCCAGCAGGTCGAACGAGGCGTGCAGGTCGGCGGTGGGCAGCGCCTCCTGGCGCGACAGGTTGCCATCGCGATCCGCATCCAGTTCGGCGAAGTCGATCTTCGGCGCATCAGCGGGTGCGGGTTCCTGGGGCACGACCGGTTCGCCAGCCTGCACCAGGGCGATGGCCAGGAGCGGCAGCAGCGTAGCGGCGGTACGGAGGGGTCGGATCATGGCGCGTCTCCGGGCTCTGCGATGACCCCCAGCCTGAGGCCCTGGCGCGCGCGACTGCATCAGCCGGCCGCGCAACCCGGGGCCGGCACCGGCGGCACGCCGTGTCGGGCCGCTCCTACGCCGCAGGTCCCATGTATTTCAGCTGGATGGATCCGCGCCGTTCAATGAACTTCCACGCGCCGTTCTCGTGCACGAAACGATCGTGCATCTCGCCGAACCAGATGGGTCCGCGCGATTCATGCGGTGGCACGGCGCCATCGTCCG
>CAYQJU010000009.1:0-24903 GCA_964417875.1 uncultured Steroidobacteraceae bacterium | reverse complement strand
TCTCGCAGGCTCGCTCGATCTCGATGCGTGCGATGGCGGTCAGGATGTCGGGCATGTGGAGGTTCCTCCGGTATTGCGGTTGGCGGGCGATCCGTCGGCCTGCGCCTACGCCGCGTGGAGTACACCCTCTGTGGCCACAGGGCAAGCGCGGCCGGTAGTTTCGGACGACGCATCTCCACGCGCCATTTGCCATGAACGCCGTCGCCGCCCAAGCCATTGCCAGGGACCAGGTCCGGGTCAGGGTCCATGACCGCATCGAGGCCGTGGACCTGGCGCGCGGCGTGGCCGTGGCACTGATGATCCTGAGCCACGGCATCAATGCATTGCTCGACTTCGGGGACTTCACCGACTGGGGGCTGGTGCCGGTGCATGCGGTGACGAAGTTTTCCTCGTCGCTGTTCTTCGTCGTGTTCGGCGCGGCGCTCGCCATCGCCTTCGTGCCGAAGACTGGTGCGGCGGACTGGCCGCGGCGGCGCCGGAAGCTGATGCTGCGCGGGCTGCTGGTGCTGTTCTGGTACAAGGTGCTGACCGTGGTCGAGCTGCACGACACGCGCGACTGGGACGGCGTGCAGGCCGCGCTGCTGTACCAGGACTTTCCCTCGTACGTGGAGATCCTCGGCTTCTATGCCATTGCGCTGCTGTGGATCCCATGGGTGCTGCCGGCGTGGCGCCGTGCGCCCGGATGGCTGCGCTGGAGCAGCCCGCTGATCGTCACCGCGCTGTGCTGGGCGCTGCTGCGCAACTTCGGCTTCTGGGGCGTGCCGCAGCTGCAGGCCCTGTTCGTGGAACACCACGACTACTACACGTGGGGACAGCTCTCGCGCCTGCCACTGGTGCTGATGGGCCTGCTGCTGGGTGGCCTGCTGCTGCACATGCATCATGACCAGTCGCGGCGACTGCTGTTCGGCGCCGCCGTGGCACTGGCGGGGCTTGCGACACTGGCGGTCTTCCAGCAGCTGGCCGGCAGCGGAATGGCGCAGCTGTTGCCGGCCATCGCCCGCAATGCGGGCAAACATCCGCCGGAACTGATGTTCATGCTGTTCAGTGTCGGCGGCGCGTTGCTGCTGTTCGGGCTGTGCGTGGCAGGCGGCAACCTGCTGGCCGCCCTGCTGCGGCCGCTGACAGTGATCGGCACTGATGCGCTGATGGCCTTCATCGTGCACATCACCGTGATTTTCGCGCTGTGGCGTGCGGGCCTGGGACTGGCCGGCGAGGTCAGCTACGGGCAGGCGCTGGGCCTGACGGTGCTGCTGATGGCTTTCAGCGCGCTGTGGATTGCCGGCTGGCAGCGCGCCCGGCAGGCCCTGCGCCGGCGCCGGCAATGAACCTGCACGCCGGCATGGCGCGGGCTGGAATGCGAACGGCCGTGCGTGCGCGGCTGATGCAGTTCGCACTGTGGATGGTGCTGCCGCTGCTTGCCGCGGCCGCAGCGCACGCTGCCACCACGGAGCCGCTGTGGGCGAAGGGCCTGGGCGAGCGCCTGCTGGAGGTGCAGCGTCGCTCGGGCGGCGTGCTGGGCGTGTATGTGCATCACCTGGAGCGCGACGAGGCCTTCTCCTTCCAGGGCCATGATCCCTGGTATCTCGCCTCGGGAGTGAAGGTGCCGGTGGCCATTGCGGTGCTGCGCGACATCGAGGCGGGGGAGCTTGCGCTGTCCTCCACGGTGCGGCTGCTGCCCACCGATTTCGTAGATGGGGCCGGCCGCACCAATCATCATGCCGCCGGTTCGCAACTCACCGTGTCCTTCCTTTTGGAACAGATGATCCTGTACAGCGACAACACCGCCACGGACGTGCTGATCCGCAAGGTGGGGCTGGATCGCGTCAATGCCGTGGCGAACGAGCTGTTCGACACCACAAGCTTCGTGATGACGCCGCTGGCCGAGGTGCGGCGCATGGCCTATGGCATGTTCGATCCGCGTGCCTCGGAGCTGACCTCGGAGCAGCTGCTGACCCTGCGACGCGCCGAAGCCGGCAGCGCGCGCGTGCTGCAGCTGGCCGGCATCCTCGGCGTGGCGCCCGAGGAGCTTTTGGTACCCGACATGGACACCGCCTTCGATGCCTATTACGCGCGGCTGGTGAACACGGCCAGCCTTGCCGAATACGCACGCATGCTGCAGAAGCTGGTGGAGGGGGACGCGCTGGGCGAACGCGGCACGCAATACCTGCTCGACCTGACGTCGCGCATCACCACCGGCCGCAATCGCATCCAGGCCGCATTGCCGGCGGGATCGCGCTTCGCGCACAAGACCGGCACGCAGCACCGGCGCGCCTGTGACATGGGCATCGTCACCACCGAGGTGGGGGACGATGACATCGACGTGATCGTCGTCGCCTGCATCCGCGATGTGGACCGCCAGGCGCACAGCGAACGCGCATTGCGCGAGGTGGGCGCCGCACTGGTCGAGTCCGGCGTGATCACATTGCCCGCCAGGGCAGGAGGGGCTCCATGAATCAGGCACAGGCGTTGCGGCGGGGAAGGCATGGTGATCTGACGATGCTGGCTCTGGCCTGCATGCTGCTTTCAGGGGCCGGGGCCATTGCGGCAGAGGCGGACTGGCGTGCGGACCTTGCACGCGAAGTGCAGCGCATCGATGCGGCGATGCCTGGCGAGCTGGGCGTGTATGTCGGCCGTGCCGGCGACGATGCCGCCTATCGCCGCCATGCGGACCGCCGCTGGTATCTGTCCTCCACCGTGAAGGTGCCGGTGGCCATTGCCGTGCTCGAACAGGTGGATGCCGGCAAACTGCAGCTCGACCAGCAACTGATGCTGCGCGAGAGCGACTTCGTCGATGGTGCCGGCGACATGCTGTTCCAGAAGCCCGGCTCGCGCTTCACGATCGCGCAGCTGCTGCAGAAGTCGCTGCAGGACAGCGACAGCACCGCCACCGACATGCTGATCCGCCACCTCGGCGAGGACCACCTGAATGCGCGCGTGCGCGAGTGGACCGGCGGAGGCTTCGGCAGGATCACCACCATCCTGCAGGTGCGTTATGACGTGTATGGCGCGCTGCACCCGGGCGTGCAGCACCTGACGAATCGCCAGATCCTGTCGTTGCGGCAGGCCGATGCGGGAGAGCCCAGGCTTGAGGCGCTGGCGAAACTGCTGGGGGTGCCGCGCGCCGGGCTTGGCCGTGCCGGTTTCGATGCGGCCTTCGAGGCCTATTATCGCAGCGGCGCCAATTCGGCGACGCTCGACGCCTTCGCAAGGCTGCTGGACCGGCTGGTTGCCGGCGAGCTGCTCAGCGATGCATCGACCGCGCGCGTGCTCGACCACATGCGCAAGATCACCACCGGCGCGCGGCGCATCGAGGCCGGACTTCCCGCCGGCACCGATTTCGCGCAGAAGACCGGCACGCAGATCCGCCGGGCCTGCAACCTGGGCGTGCTCGATCCGCGCCGCGGCCGCGACGGGGCGGTGATCGTGGTGGCCTGCGCGGAGAAGTTCGATGCACTGGCCGAGGCCGAGCAGGCCTTCGCCGCACTGGGCCGGGCGCTGGGCGCCACCGGAGTCATTGCGCCGCTTGCGGCCGATGCAGCTCGTACTGGCAGATCGCCACCGCCATCGCCACATTGAGTGAGTCGATCGGAGCTGCGCCGCCGATGGCATAGCGGCTCGCCGGCACCCCGGCCAGCGCGCCGGCGGCAAGGCCCTGGGCCTCGCTGCCGAACACATAGCAGTCGTGCTGGCGGAATCCGGCGCTGGCGATGCTCTCGCCCTGCAGGTCGAGGCAGGCAATGCGCGCGAAGCGCGCCGGCAGCGAGGCCGGTGGCACATCGCTTTCCACCGGCACATGAAAGATCGCTCCCATGCTGGCGCGCACCACCTTGCCATTGTGCACATCGACGCTGCCGGGGCCGAGCAGGCAGCGGAAATCCCCGAACCAGGCCAGCGTGCGCAGGATGGTGCCGAGATTGCCCGGGTCCTGGATGCCCTGCAGGTAGATGGCGCGCTCCCCGGCGCGCGGCAGCGGCGGCGGCAGCATCGGCACCACTGCGACGATGCCCTGCGGCGTGCGCGTCTGGCTGATCTGCGACATCTGCCTGGGATTCACCACCTGCACCGGCAGGGCAGTGGTGAAGCCGGCGTACTCGCGTGTGCAGTACAGCGTGCTGGTGCGCAGGCGTGCATCCTGATCCAGCGCCTTCAGCAGTTCCTGCACCGGATGCTCGCCTTCGACGAGGAAGCAGCCGGCCTCCTCGCGGTGCTTGCGATGCTGCAGCTTGCGGACCTGGTCGATCGTCATGGCAGGTTCCGCGCCACGGCCTCGGCGACGCGGATGCCATCGACGCCGGCAGAAAGGATTCCGCCCGCGTAGCCGGCGCCCTCGCCGCAGGGATACAGGCCGCGCACATTCAGGCTCTGCAATGTGTCATCGCCACGCGTGATGCGCACCGGTGATGAGGTGCGCGTCTCGACGCCGGTGAGCACCGCATCCTCGCGGTCGAAGCCGTGGATCTGGCGACCGAAGGCAGGCAGCGCCTCACGCATGGCCTCGATGGCGAAGTCCGGCAGCGCAGTGCCGAGGTCGCCGAGCCGTACGCCGGGCTTGTAGGAAGGTTCCACCCCGCCCAGCTGCGTCGAAGCCCGGCCGCGCAGGAAGTCGCCGACCAGCTGTCCCGGCGCGTGATAGTCGCCGCCGCCCAGTTCCCAGGCGCGCGATTCAAGTCCTTCCTGCAGCGCCACACCCGCCAGCGGACCGTCCGGATAATCGCGCGCCGGATCGATGGCCACCACGATGCCGGCATTCGCATTGCGCTCGTTGCGTGAATACTGGCTCATGCCATTGGTCACCACGCGCTGCGGCTCGGAGGTGGCCGCCACCACGGTGCCGCCGGGGCACATGCAGAAGCTGTACACCGCGCGCCCGTTGCGCGCGTGGTGCACCAGCTTGTAATCGGCCGCGCCCAGTCCGGGATGGCCGGCGAAGCGCCCCAGGCGCGCCGCATCGATCATCGACTGCGGATGCTCGATGCGAAAGCCGATCGAGAACGGCTTGGCATCCAGGTGCACGCCGCGGCGCTCGAGCATGCGGAAGGTGTCGCGCGAGCTATGGCCTGGCGCCAGCACTACATGGCGGCTGTGCAGCACCTGGCCATCAGCCAGCACCACGCCCTCCAGTTGCCCGTCCTCGATCAGCATATCGGTGACGCGGCTCTCGAAGCGCACCTCGCCGCCCAGCGCGATGATTTCCGCGCGCATCGCGGCCACCACACCGGTGAGGCGGAAGGTGCCGATGTGCGGCCGGTTCACATACAGGATCTCCGGTGGCGCACCGGCACGCACGAACTCGCGCATCACCTTGCGGCCATGGAACTTCGGGTCCTTGATCTGGCTGTACAGCTTGCCGTCGGAGAACAGCCCCGCGCCGCCTTCGCCGAACTGCACATTCGATTCGGGAGTCAGGACGCCCTGGCGCCACAGCGCCCAGGTGTCGCGCGTGCGGCGGCGCACGTCGCGGCCGCGCTCCAGCACGATGGGGCGGAATCCGCCCTGCGCCAGCACCAGCGCGGCGAACAGGCCGGCAGGACCCAGGCCGACCACCAGGGGTCGCTGCGCAAGACCTGCCGGCGCGCGCGCCACCGGGTGGTAGCTGGTGTCGGGAGCAGGGCGCACATGCCGGTCGCCGGCGAACCGCCGCAGCACCGCCGCCTCGTCGCGCACGGCCACATCGACCACGCAGACGAAGAGGATGCCGGCATTGCGCCGGCGCGCATCCGGGCTGCGCTTGAACAGCTGCACATCCAGCAGGTCATCATCCTGCAGCGCCAGCCTGCCCAGCACGGCCGCGCGCAGCATCGCAGCGGTGAAGTCGAGCGGCAGCTGCAGCTCTGTAATGCGGATCAGGGTGGTCTTCCTGGCCGGTCTGTCCGGCAGAGGGATAAACTTGGGGCCGCATTCTAGCGCCCCTACCAATTCCCATGGCCCGAACCAAGAGCAGTGCCAGCTGGCTGTCCCGGCACGTCAACGATCCCTACGTCAAGCAGGCGCAGAAGGACGGCTACCGCTCGCGCGCGGCCTACAAGCTGATCGAGCTGAACGAGAAGGACCGGCTGATCCGCCCGGGCATGCGCATCCTCGACCTGGGTTCCGCGCCCGGCGGCTGGTCGCAGGTGGCCGGTCGCCTGGTCGGCGCGAAGGGACGCGTGCTGGCCACCGACATCCTGCCGATGGATCCGGTGCCGAACGTGGACTTCATCCAGGGTGACTTCCACGACGAGGCCATCGTGCAGCAGCTGCTCGACTGGCTCGATGGCGGCCGCTTCGACCTCATCGTCTGCGACATCGCGCCGAACCTCACCGGCATCGACTCGGCCGACCAGGCCGCCTCGGTTTATTTCCTCGAGCTGGCGCTGGACACCGTGCGCCGCACGCTGAAGCCCGGTGCCACCTTCGTGGCGAAGATGTTCCAGGGCGCCGGCTCCGACCAGTACCTGAAAGAGCTGCGCACCTCGTTCGGCAAGATCAGCATCCGCAAGCCCGGCGCCTCGCGCAAGGAGTCGCGCGAGGTGTATATCGTGGCGAGGGATTTCCGCGGCTGAAGCCGCGCGGCCGATGCGCCCGTCGGTGGCGGACTACAGGCCCTGCCGGCCCGGTCGCATCCACCCTGGAAGCGGCGGTGGGTAGCCTGACAAGCCACCGAGGAGGAAGACCATGGCCAGCCGCAATCGCAATCCCGGCCAGCGCAATGACCGGGAATCCGTGGTGACCGACGCCGGCCTCACCACCGCCATCGACGCCATCGAACTGCTGAAGAAGGATCACCGCCAGGTGGAGGAATGGTTCGAGCAGTTCGCCGCCACCGATGACCCGGCGCGCAAGGAAGGGCTCGCCGCCGACATCTGCCGCGCGCTGGAGGTGCATGCGCAGCTGGAGGAGGAGCTGTTCTATCCGGCCTTCCTCGACGCCGGCGGCGATGCCGGCCTGCATGACTCCGCCATCATCGAGCACGAGGCCGCCCGCGGGCTGATCGCCCAGATCCGGCATTCCGCAGGGGCCGCCAGCGATGACGACTTCGATGCGCGGGTGAAGGAGCTGGCCGGGATGATCAGCCACCACGTGGCCGAAGAGGAGCGTCCGGGCGGCATGTTCGCGCAGGCCGAGGCCATCGGCATGGACCTGGAACTGCTGGGGCCGAAGCTCGAGCAGCGCAAGGTGCAGCTGATGGACGACGCGCGGACCGATGCCGGCTATGACGAGGCCGTGGGCGTGCCGGGCAGCATGCAGAGTGTCTCGCCCGGCATGGCCGACCCGGACCTGCGCGGGGGAGTGGCGCGGCGCTGACCTGATGACCATCCGCCCGGGTCCGCTATCCGGCCTACAATCTCCGGCATCCAAACGGAGGGGCCGATCATGCTGACACGACGTCTTGCCATCTGCACTGCGCTGCTTGCCTTCGCGCTGCCGGCGCCGGCCGGCGAAGCCACCGCACACATCGACATGACCGGCAGGACGGCCCTCGTCACCGGCTCCACCAGCGGACTGGGCGAGACCGTGGCGCGACGCCTTGGAGCCATGGGTGCCACCGTGATCGTGCATGGACTGAACCAGCAGCGCGGCCAGGAGATTGCCGCCGAGATCACCGGCACCGGCCCGGGCAGGGCGGTGTATTACCCCGGCGACCTCGCCTCCCTCGATGAGGTGGAGGCGCTTGCGAAGCGCGTGGCAGAGGCCCACCCTCGCCTGCACCTGCTGATCAACAACGCCGGCATCGGCGGCGCCAGCAACGAGGCGCGCCAGCTCAGCGAGGATGGCTACGAGCTGGTGTTCCAGGTCAATTACCTCTCGCATTTCCACCTGACGCGGCTGCTGCTGCCGCTGCTTGAAGCCGGCGCGCCGGCGCGCATCGTCAATGTCGCGTCGATCGGCCAGCGGCCTGTGAACTTCGACGACGTGATGATGGAGAACGGCTACCAGACCATGTCGGCCTACTCGCAGTCGAAGCTGGCGCAGATCCTGTTCACCATCTCGCTGGCGGAGAAGCTCGACGCCTCGAAGGTCACCGTCAATGCGCTGCATCCGGCCACCTTCATGAATACGCCGATGGTGACTTCCTCGGGTCGCCGGCCGCTGTCATCCGTCGAGGATGGCGCCGATGCGGTGATGCAGCTGGCCGTCGGCGCGCAGATGCAGGGCCGCACCGGCCTGTACTTCAACCAGATGGAGGAGGCGCGCGCGAATGCGCAGGCTTATGACGCCGAGGCCAGGCAGAAGCTGTGGGACCTGAGCCAGCGGCTGATCGAGGACCGCTGACGCGGCGGCCGGCATGAACCTGCCCGCTCCGCTGCGCCTGCTGGTCGATGCCGTCAAGGTCTGGGTCGAGCGCGATGCCTTCCAGCATGCCGGCTCGCTGGCCTTCTTCACGCTGTTCTCGATGGCGCCGCTGGTGATCATCCTGGTGTCCATCGTCGGAGCGGTGTATGGCCAGCAGGCCGCCAGCGGCGAGATCTCCGCTGGCATCAGCGGGCTGCTCGGCGAGCAGGCCGCCGCCGCGGTGGAAGAAGCCGTGCGCCGCTCGCGTCCCGAGGTGGCCGGCTTCCTGCCCACCGCCATCGGCATCGGCGCGCTGGTGTTCGGCGCCACCACCGTGTTCGCGCAGATGCAGAGCTCGCTGAACCAGTTCTGGGGCGTGCGCGCCCGGCCGGCGCGCAGCGGCCTGCTGAATTTCGTCACGGTGCGGCTGCTGTCGCTGGGCATGGTGCTGATCATCGGCTTCCTGCTGCTGACCTCCTTCGCGCTGAGCGTCGCGGTCACCGCCGTGGTCGAACATGCCGGCGGGTGGATCCCGGTGCCGCCGCTGGCGGTGACGCTGCTCGATGTGGCGTTGTCGCTGGCCGTGACCACGGTGCTGCTGGGGCTGCTCTTCAAGGTGCTGCCGGACGTGCGCCTCGACTGGCGCGATGTGCGCCGCGGCGCGCTGTACACGGCGCTGCTGTTCGTGCTGGGCAAGTACCTGATCGCTTTCTACCTGACGCATGTGGCGCCAGCCTCCACCTACGGGGCGGCCGGCTCGCTGGTGCTGGTGCTGCTGTGGGTCTACTACTCCGCGCTGATCCTGTTCTTCGGCACCGCGCTGACCAAGGTGCGCGTGCTGCGGCGCGATGGCGTGGTCACGCCGAAGCCCACGGCCGTCCGCGTCAACGTATCCATCGAGGAGAAGTGATGGCGTTGCGACTCAAGGAGCGGCTGGCATTGCTGCAGCAGGCGGTGAAGATCTGGCTGGATCGCGATGCCTTCCGCCATGCCGGTTCGCTGGCTTTCTTCACGCTGTTCTCGCTGGCACCGCTTGTGATCATCCTGGTGGCCATTGTTGGTGCGGTCTATGGCGAGGAGGCTGCCACGGGCGAGATCGCTGCCGGCATCGGCGACCTTGTCGGCGAGCAGGCCGCGGCCGCAGTGCAGGAGGCCGTGCGCCAGTCGCGTCCCGACCAGGCCGGGCTGCTGCCGACGCTGGTTGGCGTCGGGACCCTGCTGTTCGGCGCCACCACCGTGTTCGCGCAGATGCAGGGCGCGCTGAACCATTTCTGGGATGTGCGCGCCAAGCCGACGCGCAGCGGCATCCTCACCTTCGTGATGGTGCGGCTGCTGTCGCTGGGCATGGTGCTGGTGATGGGCTTCCTGCTGCTGATGTCCTTTGTGTTCAGCGTTGCCATCACTGCGGTGCTGCAGTACGCCGGGCAGTGGATGCCGGTGCCGCCACTGGTCACCGCGGCCTTCGACCTGGTGCTGACACTGCTGGTGACCACGGTGCTGTTTGCGCTGTTGTTCAAGCTGCTGCCCGATGTGCAGCTTGAATGGGGCGATGTGTGGCGTGGCGCGGCCTTCACCGCCGCCCTGTTCGTGGTCGGGCAATACCTGATCTCGTTGTATCTGACGCGGGTCGCGCCGACTTCCACCTATGGCGCCGCCGGCTCGCTGGTGGCGGTGCTGTTCTGGGTGTACTACTCCTCGCTGATCCTGTTCTTCGGCACCGCGCTGACACGCGCCGGCATCATGCGCCGCGACCACCAGGTGGTGCCGAAGAAGACCGCGGTGCGCGTGCGCATGGTGCTCGAGGAAAGCTGACTCAGCGGCGCTTCAGCAGCCCCACGAGCAGCATCACCGCGCCGATCAGCAGCAGCAGGTGGATGGTGCCCACCGTGATCTTGACCGCCAGCCACAGCACCAGCCAGAGGACGATGAGGGCGATGCCGAGGTACTTGAGGATTGCCATGCTTGCTCCTTGGACGTATGCCATCAAGGTAGAGGTCATGGCGCAAGCGGCAAATGGGCCGATCCTCGCGCAAGCGGTAGGTGGCTTCCTACGATGCGCGCCGCCCGGCGGCACTCGCCATTCATGGACGCTGCGCGCCGGCGGCAGGTAGCGTGTCGGCATGGCCGATCTGGTGGTGAGCTCGCCGCGCGGCCTGTACTGCGCGGCCGGCGATTTCTACATCGATCCCTGGCAACCGGTGGACCGCGCCGTGATCACGCATGCGCATGCCGATCACCTGCGCGCGGGCAATGCCGCCTGCCTGCTGGCCGCGCCCGGCGAGGCGCTGGCACGGCACCGCCTGCGACCGCAGGCCGCATTGCAGGTCATCGACTATGGCGAGCCGCTGTGGATCGGCGCGGTGAAGGTGTCCCTGCATCCGGCCGGCCACATCCTGGGTTCGGCGCAGGTGCGCATCGAGCATGCCGGCGAGGTCTGGGTGGTCACCGGCGATTTCAAGCGCGAGACCGATCCCACCTGCGCAGCGTTCGAGCCGCTGCGCTGCCATGTGCTGGTCAGCGAGGCCACCTTCGCGCTGCCCATCTACCGCTGGGATGATCCGCAGCAAACGCTGCGCAGCATCCACGACTGGTGGCAGCAGCAACGCGAGCGCGGCGAGGCCTGCATCCTCTACGCCTATGCGCTGGGCAAGGCGCAGCGTCTGCTCGCGGGCCTGCAGGCCTTCACCGACCAGCCGGTGCTCGTGCATGGCGCCGTCGGCGCGATGACCGGACTGTATCGCGCGGCCGGCGTGTCGCTGCTGCCCACATTGCCAGCCACCGGCGTGCGTCCGCGCGACGCGACCGGCGCGCTGGTGATCGCGCCACCTTCGGCTTCAGGATCCCCATGGGTGCGCCGCTTCGGCAGGCATGCCAGCGGCTACTGTTCCGGCTGGATGCGGGTGCGCGGCAATCGCCGCCGCCGCGGCCACGACCGCGGCTTCGTGCTCAGCGATCATGCCGACTGGCCGGCGCTGCTGCGTACCTTCGCCGAAAGCGGCGCGCAGCGCATCCTGCTCACGCACGGCCATGGCGATTCGATGGTGCGCTACCTGCGCGAGCTGGGCCTCGATGCCGCGACGCTGCCGACGGATTCTGGCAGGGAGCAATGAATGCAGCGCTTCGCGGATCTCTTCGAAGCGCTCGATACCACCACCTCGACCAATGCCAGGGTCGAGGCCATGGTGGCTTACTTCCGCGCCGCGCATCCGGCCGATGCCGCATGGGCCACCCAGGTGCTGATCGGCCGCCGTCCGCGGCGCAGCGTCGGTCCGGCGCAACTGCGCCGCTGGCTGGGCGAGGAATCCGGACTGCCCGACTGGCTGGTGGAGGATTCACTGGCGGCGGTGGGCGACCTGGCCGAGACCATCGCGCTGCTGGTCGAACCGGATCCTGCGCGCCGCGATGCAGCCGCGCCGCTGAGTCTCGCCGACTGGTTCGAGGCGCGGCTGCTGCCGCTGCGCGAGCAGGACGGGATCGCGCAGCGCGCCGCGGTGACCGGCTGGTGGCGCACGCTGCCGTATCGCGAGAGCTTGCTGGTGAACAAGCTGTTGACCGGCTCGCTGCGCGTCGGCGTGTCGCGCACGCTGGTGGTGCGCGCGCTGGCAATGCTGTTCGGCCGCTCCCGCGCCGACATCGAACGCGCGCTGATCGGCGCCTGGCAGCCCTCGGCGCAGTTCTGGCAGGCGCTGGCGCAGGGCAGCGTGCCCGGCGGCGTCTCGCATCCCTATCCATTCTTCCTCGCCTCGCCGCTGGATCGCCCGGTGGAAGAGCTGGGTCCGCGCGCGCAGTGGCTGGCGGAATGGAAATGGGACGGCATCCGCGGCCAGCTGGTGCGCCGCGGGGATGAATGCGTGCTGTGGTCGCGCGGCGAGGAGATCATCACCGGGCAGTTTCCCGAGATCGCGGCGGCGGCGAAGTCGTTGCCCGCAGGCACCGTGCTCGATGGCGAGATCCTGTGCTGGCGCGGCGATGCACCGCTGCCCTTCGCGCTGCTGCAGAAGCGCCTCGGCCGCAAGCGTCCCGGCGCCGCGATCCTTGCCGAGGCGCCGGCGCGCCTGCTGGCCTATGACCTGCTCGAGAAGGACGGCGAGGACCTGCGCGCCGCGCCACTCTCGCTGCGGCGCGAGGCATTGCAGCAGCTGCTGGCCGGCGCACCATCGCAGTTCGGCCTGTCGCGGGCACTGGATCAGGATGTCGACTGGCCAGCGCTGGCCGCACAGCGCGACCGGTCCCGCGAACTCGGCGTGGAAGGCCTGATGCTCAAGCACCTGGACTCCGCCTATGGCACCGGCCGCCAGCGCGGCGCCTGGTGGAAATGGAAGATCGATCCGCTGACCTTCGATGCGGTGCTGGTGTATGCAGCAGCGGGGCAGGGCCGCCGCGCGAGCCTCTACACCGATTACACCTTCGCCGTCTGGGACGAGGACCGGCTGGTGCCGGTGGCCAAGGCCTATTCCGGCCTCGACGATGCCGAGATCCACGAGCTCGACCGCTGGATCCGCGCCCACACCCGCGAGCGCTTCGGCCCGGTGCGCAGCGTGGCACCGGTGCATGTGTTCGAGCTGGCGTACGAGGGCATCGCCGCCTCGCCGCGCCACAAGTCCGGTGTTGCGGTGCGGTTCCCGCGCATCCTGCGCTGGCGGCGCGACAAGCCGGCCGACGAGGCCGACCGGCTCCAGGACCTGAAGGCCGTGCTGCAAGCCAATACCGCGACGCAACGGGTGTTATCGAGAACAGTTCTCAGCTAGCATGGCTTTTTTGTCTCCCGGCCCGGTGGCCGGGGAATCAAGCCCCAATCTCGTTGTCTGTTCCTGCATGTCTCCCAGAACCTTTCTCATTCTCGGGGCCGCCGCCGTCGTGGTCGGTGGTGGCTGGTACCTGATTTCCAGGGGGGCCGCCTCCAGTCACGAAGGCCAGGACTTCAATCCCTGGCAGCAGCCGGTGGCAGTGCGCACCGTGCCGGCCGTGCAGGAAGACCTCACGCTGCAGGTTCGCAGCATCGGCACCGTGGTGCCGTTCAACACCGTGGTGGTGCGCAGCCGGGTCGAGGGGCCGCTGCTGCGGGTGCTGCCGCGCGAGGGGCAGCAGGTGCGCGCCGGCGACCTGCTGGCCGAGATCGACCCGGAGCCCTACCGCATCCGCCTGGCCCAGGCCGAGGGCGCCCAGCAGCAGAACGTGGCGCAGCTGCGCCATGCGCAGCTGGAGCTCGAGCAGTACCAGCGCGTGATCGAGGCCGGCACCATCCCGCGCCAGACGCTCGATCGCCAGCAGGCGCTGGTCAACCAGCTGCAGGGCACGCTGAAGTCGGACCAGGCGCAGGTGGATACCGCCCGCCTGCAGCTGGAATACACGCGCATCGTCGCGCCGATCGCCGGCCGCGTCGGCCTGCGCCGCGTCGATGCCGGGAACCTGGTGGGTCTTGGCGACCAGGAGGGCCTGTTCACCATCACGCAGACACAGCCCATCTCGGTGCTGATGTCGATCCCCGAGGCGGAGCTGCCCGCAGTGCGCGAGGCGATGGCCGCGGGCGGGGGCCTTGCGGTGCGAGCCTATGATCGCAGCGGCCAGACCCTGCTGGCCGAGGGCACGCTGCGCACGCTGGACAACCAGATCGACACGGCCACCGGCACGCTGCGCCTGAAGGCCGAATTCGCCAACAAGACTGATGTGCTGTTCCCGAACCAGTTCGTGAACACGGTGCTCGAGGTGGGAACACTGGCCGATGCCGTGACGATTCCCGCCGATGCCATCCAGCATGGTTCGCGCGGCACCTATGTCTACACCGTCGTCGATGGCAAGGCCATGCTGCGCGAGGTGCGCGCCGGCGCTACCGTCGGTGGCCGGGCCGCCATACTCGAAGGGCTGACGGCCGGCGAACAGGTGGTGCTCGAGGGCATCGACCGGCTGCGCGAGGGCGCCGAGGTCAATGTGGTGGGTGCGCCGGTGGCGCCTGCCGCGGAGTCGGCCATTCCCGCCGGTAGCTGACGCATGTCGATTTCGCGGCCCTTCATCCAGCGGCCGGTTGCCACCACGCTGCTGATGCTGGCGCTGCTGGTGTCCGGCATCCTCTCCTACCGCATGCTGCCGGTGGCCGCGCTGCCGCAGGTGGACTATCCCATCATCCAGGTGTTCACCTTCTATCCGGGCGCCAGCCCCGATGTGGTGACCCGCGCGATCACCGCGCCGCTGGAACGCAGCCTGGGGCAGATCCCGGGGCTCAAGCAGATGTCCTCCACCAGCTCGGGCGGCGCTTCCGTGCTGACGCTGCAGTTCTCGCTCGAGGTCGACCTCGGCGTGGCCGAGCAGGAGGTGCAGGCGGCGCTGAATTCATCCAGCAACCTGCTGCCCAACGACCTGCCTGCGCCGCCGGTGTACCGCAAGGTGAATCCGGCCGATGCGCCCATCCTGACGCTGGCGGTGACCTCGAGGACGCTGCCGCTGCCCGAGGTGCACGACCTGGTGGACACGCGCATCGCGCAGCGCCTGGCGCAGCTGCCCGGCGTCGGCATGGTCAGCCTCGGTGGCGGACAGCGGCCGGCGATCCGCGTGCAGGTGAATCCGGCGGCGCTGGCCGCCCATGACCTGAGCCTCGAGGATGTGCGCGGCGCGATCTCCGCGGCCAACGTGAACCAGCCCAAGGGCAGCTTCGACGGGCCCTACCGCTTCACGATGCTCGATGCCAACGACCAGATCCGCTCGGTCGAGGAATACGAGGCGCTGATCGTGGCCTGGCGCAACAATGCGCCGCTGCGGCTGGGCGATGTGGCAGCGATCAGCGATGGCGCCGAGAACCGCTATCTGGCCGCCTGGGCCAACCGCCTGCCGGCGGTGCTGGTGAATGT
The DNA here is from genome assembly GCA_964417875.1 of uncultured Steroidobacteraceae bacterium. Taxonomy (GTDB): domain Bacteria; phylum Pseudomonadota; class Gammaproteobacteria; order Steroidobacterales; family Steroidobacteraceae; genus ZC4RG30. The sequence goes on along the minus strand of CAYQJU010000009.1, from coordinate 9,808 downwards.
GCAGCGCCAGCCCGGCGCGAACGTGATCGAGGTGGCCGACCGCGTGCGCGAGCTGCTGCCGCGCCTGACCTCGACGATGCCGGCAGCCACCGAGATCGCCGTGCTCACCGACCGCACCGGCAGCATCCGCGCCTCGGTGCGGGATGTGCAGACGGAGCTGATGTTCGCCGTCGCGCTGGTGGTGCTGGTCACCTTCCTGTTCCTGCGCAGCGCCTCGGCGACGCTGATCCCGAGCGTGGTGGTGCCACTGTCGCTGGTGGGCACCTTCGGCGCGATGTACCTGCTCGACTTCTCGGTGAACAACCTGAGCCTGATGGCCCTCACCATTGCCACCGGCTTCGTGGTCGACGACGCCATCGTGATGCTCGAGAACATCGCGCGCCACCGCGAGCTGGGCAAGCCGCCGATGCAGGCGGCGCTGGAAGGCGCGAAGGAGATCGGCTTCACGCTGGTGTCGCTGACCATCTCGCTGATCGCGGTGCTGATCCCGCTGCTGTTCATGGGTGATGTGGTCGGCCGGCTGTTCCACGAATTCGCCGTGACGCTGGCAGTGGCCATCTTCATTTCGCTGCTGGTGTCGCTGACGCTGACGCCAATGATGGCCGCGCGCATGCTGAAGTCCGCGCCGGAGCATCACCGCGAGGATTTCCTCACCCGCGTCATCGCGCGCTACACGGTGTGGCTGGACTGGGTGCTCAACCGGCAGCGCGCCACGCTGCTGGTGATGGTGGCGACGCTGGCGCTGACGGCGGTGCTGTACCTGGCCGTGCCGAAGGGTTTCTTCCCGTCGCAGGACAGTGGCGTGCTGCAGGTGGTCACCGAGGCGCCGCAGGACATCTCCTTTGCCGCGATGGCCGAACGCCAGCAGGCACTGGCCGAACGCATCCTCGAGGATCCGACGGTGGAGAGCCTGTCCTCGTTCATCGGCGTCGATGGCACCAACACCACGCTGAACAGCGGCCGCATGCTGGTGAACCTCGTGCCGCACGGTCAGCGCGACGACCGCGCCCAGGCCATCATCGAGCGGCTGCGCGCGCGACTGTCCGATCCCTCCACCGGCGTGCATGGCATCCGCGCCTACCTGCAGCCGGTGCAGGAACTGTCGATCGAGGACCGGGTCAGCCGCACGCAGTACCAGATGACGCTGACCTCGCCCGACATGGAGGAGCTGTCGCTGTGGACACGGCGGCTGCTGGAACGCCTGCAGCAGGAGCCGACGCTCAGCGATGTTGCCAGCGACCTGCAGAACCAGGGACTGCAGGCCTATGTGGAAATCCACCGCGATCAGGCGGCGCGCCTCGGCGTGTCGGTGGCGCAGATCACCAACGCGCTGTACAGCGCCTTCGGCCAGCGCCAGATCGCGACGCTGTTCACGCAGGCCAACCAGTATCGCGTGGTGCTCGAAGTGGACCCGTCCCGCGGCGAGGGGCTGGGTGCGCTGGAGACCACCTATGTGCCGACGCGCGACGGCGGTCCGGTGCCGCTGTCGACCGTTGCCACGGTGACGCAGCGACCGACGCCGCTGCTGGTGAATCACCAGGGGCAGTTTCCTTCCGCGACGCTGTCGTTCAACCTGGCGCCGGGCGTGTCGCTGGGCGAGGCGGTGGATGTCATCGAGCACGTGCAGCGCGAGGTGCAGCTGCCGCTGTCGGTGGAGGCGCGCTACCAGGGCGCGGCCGAGGCCTTCCGTTCCTCGCTGTCGAACACGCTGTGGCTGATCCTTGCCGCGGTGATCACCATGTACATCGTGCTGGGTGTGCTCTATGAGAGCTTCATCCACCCGGTCACCATCCTCTCGACGCTGCCGTCGGCGACCGTGGGCGCGCTGCTGGCGCTGCTCTTGACCAGCCAGCCGCTGGACCTGATCGCGGTGATCGGCATCGTGCTGCTGATCGGCCTTGTGAAGAAGAACGGCATCATGATGGTCGATTTCGCGCTGGACGCGCAGCGCAATGGCGCCACGCCGCGCGAGGCGATCCGCCGCGCCGCGCAGCTGCGCTTCCGTCCCATCCTGATGACCACGCTGGCCGCGCTGGTGGGCGCATTGCCGCTGATGCTGGCCAGTGGTTCCGGCGCGGAGCTGCGCGCGCCGCTGGGCATCGTGATGGTCGGCGGCCTGCTGGTGAGCCAGGTGCTGACCATCTTCACCACGCCCGTTGTCTACCTGTTCTTCGACCGCCTGGCCACACGCCGGTCGCAGGCGGCGGCCGCGACGCTGGCGCCGCAGGGCGGGGGCGCGGCATGAACCTGGCGCGGCCGTTCATCCATCGACCGGTCGCAAGCCTGCTGCTGGCAGTGGCCATCCTGCTGTGCGGACTGCTGGCCTGGCGCCTGCTGCCGGTGGCGCCGCTGCCGCAGGTGGACTTCCCCTCCATCCAGGTCAGCGCCAGCCTGCCCGGCGCCAGTCCCGAGAGCATGGCCGCCACCGTGGCCACGCCGCTGGAGCGCGCGCTGGGCAGCATTGCCGGTGTGACCTCGATCAGTTCCGACAGCCGCCAGGGCGCGGCCAACGTGCGGCTGGAATTCGAGCTCGACCGCAACATCGACGAGGCGGCGCGCGACGTGCAGGCGGCGATCAATGCGGCGCGCAACCAGCTGCCCTCTGGAATGCCGGGCAATCCCACCTTCCGCAAGGTGAATCCCTCGCAGTCGCCCATCCTGGCGCTGGCGCTGTCCTCGCCGAACCTCTCGCCCAGCCACCTGTATGACCTGGCCTCGACGGTGATCGCGCAGAAGATCGCGCAGGTGCAGGGCGTGGGCCAGGTCACCGTCGATGGCAGCTCGCTGCCAGCAGTGCGCGTGCAGCTGAATCCGGGCGCGCTGGCGCATCATGGCATCTCGCTGGACGAGGTGCGCAATGCCATCTCCGAGGCCAATGCGCTGCGCCCGATGGGGGCTCTGGAGAACGACGAGCGGCGCTGGAACGTGCGCCTGTCCGAACCGCTGCGCTTCGCGCAGGACTATCTGCCGCTGATCGTCGCCTATCGCGATGGCGCGGCGGTGCGGCTGTCTGATGTGGCCTCCGTCACCGACTCGGTGGAGAACCGCTACACCACCGGCTTCCACAACAACAATGCGGCCGTGATCCTGCAGGTGAGCCGCCAGCCCGGCGCGAACATGGTCGAGACCCTCGACCGCATCACTGAGCAGTTGCCGGGCCTGCGCGCGATGCTGCCGGCCGACGCCCAATTCAGCGTGGTGATGGACCGTTCTCCGGGCATCCGCACCACGCTGCGCGAGGGACAGACCGCATTGCTGGCCGCGATGGTGCTGGTGGTGCTGGTGGTGTGGGTATTCCTCGGCAGCGCGCGCGCGGCGCTGATTCCCGGCGCGGCGGTGGCAGTGGCACTGGTCGGGAGCTTCGGCGCCATGTACCTGCTGGGTTTCTCGCTGAACAACCTGTCGATGATGGCGCTGATCCTCGGCGCGGCACTGGTGGTGGATGACGCCATCGTGGTGCTGGAGAACGTGCAGCGCCACCTGGAGAACGGCCTCTCGCCGCTGGACGCGGCGCTGCGCAGTTCGAAGGAGGTGGGCTTCACGCTGCTGGCGATGAACCTTGCGCTGGTGGTGGTGTTCGTCTCCATCCTGTTCATGGGTGGCGTGGTCGAGAAGCTGTTCCGCGAGTTCTCGCTGACGCTGGCCGCGGCGATGACCATCTCGCTGGCACTGTCGCTGACGCTGACGCCCAGCCTGTGCGGCCGGCTGCTGCGACCGCTGGATCGCAGCGCACGCCCGGGCCTGGTCGCCTCGGCCTTCGCCGGCCTGCGCGACTCTTATGGCCACGGGCTGACGCGCGCCCTGAACCACCGTGGGCTGGTGATGCTGCTGTTCGCCGGCGTCATCGGCGTGAACGTCTGGCTGTACATGAGCATTCCGAAGACCGTGCTGCCCGCGCAGGACACTGGCCAGCTGCGCGGCTTCATCCGCGGCGATGATGGCGCCTCTTTCCAGGTGATGCAGCCGAAGGTCGAGGCCTATCGGCGCCTGCTGCTGCAGGATCCGGCCGTGCAGGACGTGACCGGCAGCGCCGGCGGCAGCGGCGCCAGCAACGCGCGCATCAGCATCCGGCTGAAGCCGCGTGCCGAGCGCGATGCCTCGGCGCGCCAGGTGGCCGACCGCATCCGATCGCGTGCGCCACCGGTGCCCGGTGCCATCCTGAACCTGTTTCCAGACCAGGACATCCGCTTCGGTTCCAACTGGGGCAACAGCGAGAACGAGGTGCTGCTGCTGTCCGATTCGGTGCCGCTGCTGCGCGATTGGGCACGGCGGGTATCGGAGACGCTGAGCACGCTGCCGGAGCTGGTCGATGTCAGCTCCTTCGGCGATGAGGGCACACAGCAGGTGCATGTGGAGATCGACCGCGAGGCCGCGCAGCGCCTGGGCGTGGACATGCGCATGATCGCCTCGGTGCTGAACAACTCGTTCTCGCAGCGCCAGGTGGCGACGCTGTATGACGACCAGAACCAGTATCGCGTGGTGATGGAACTGGAGCCGGGCTACACCACAAGTCCCACCGTGCTGGACCAGATCCAGGTGATCGCCGGCGACGGCACGCGCGTGCCGCTGTCGGCGTTCACCAGCTACCGGTTCGGTGGCGCCGCCGACCGCGTGCAGCACAACCGCCAGTTCGCCTCGGCCGGCGTGGGCTATTCGCTGGCGGACGGCGTCACCGAGCAGCAAGGCATGCAGGCCATCGACCGTGCGATGGACGAGCTGATGCCGCCCTCGCAGATCATCGTCACGCCGGGAGATTCCAGCAGCGGCATCGCCACCACGCTGGCGCGCCAGCCGCTGCTGCTGCTGGGCGTGCTGATCGCGGTGTATTTCGTGCTCGGCATCCTCTATGAGAGCACGCTGCACCCGCTGACCATTCTCTCCACGCTGCCATCCGCCGGCGTCGGCGCATTGCTGGCGCTGCATTCCAGCGACACCGAGTTCAGCCTGATCGCACTGCTGGGGCTGTTCCTGCTGGTGGGACTGGTGATGAAGAACGCGATCATGATGATCGACTTCGCGCTGGATGCGCAGCGCCGCGAAGGCCTGTCGCCATTCCAGGCGATTCATCGCGCCGCGCTGCTGCGCCTGCGCCCCATTGTGATGGTGAATGTCGCGGCGCTGCTGGCTGCCGTGCCATTGCTGATCGGTGCCGGCGAGGGATCGGAACTGCGCCGACCGCTGGGCATCACCATCCTGGGCGGCCTGATGATGAGCCAGCTGCTGACGCTGTTCACCACGCCGGTGGTGTACCTGTATGTGGAAGGACTGCGCGCGCGGCTGGCGCGCCGGCGCGCCAGCGACCGCGGCGACTCTGCGGTGGCCTCAGGCGAGACCCTTCCCGCGGACTGAGTCGGGGCGCGCAGGCGCCGGTGGCGGCGAAGTCTGTCCTGCGTGTAGGACTTCACCGCATGACATGTAACGCAACCAGCGCTTGCGCGGAACGCATCTCATGAGCAGCATGCACCATCGATCGATCATGCGAGGACCCGGACGATGAATGGCGATGGCCGCAGCACGGATTTGCAGCCGCTGCATCGCTCACTGTCGCCTCATGGCGACATGAAACACCAGGCGCCGGCACGCTCACGCGTGCTGCTCGTGACGCCACAGCCGTTCTTCGAAGAGCGCGGCACGCCGATTGCGGTGGCGATGGTGGCGAAGGCACTGGTCGAGTCGGGCCTCGATGTCGACGTACTCGCATTTCCCATCGGCCGGGATCCACACCTGGCCGGCGTGAATGTCGAACGCTGCGCGAATCCCCTGGGTTTCACGCAGGTGCGGGTGGGCTTCTCGCTGCGCAAGGCCATCCTCGATGTGAGCCTGCTGCAGACCTTCCGGCAACTGGTGGCCACCGGTCGCCATGCGGTGGTGCATGCGGTGGAAGAGGCTGCCTGGCTTGCGGCGATGGTGTGTCCGCGGCGTGGCGTGCCGTTCATCTACGACATGGCCTCCTCGATTCCCGAGCAGCTCACCGGGCATCGCCTGCTGGGTCGCGCGCCGGCGCAGAAGCTGTTGCGCGATGTTGAACGGCGCGTGGTCGAGCGGGCCGATCATGTGGTCTGCAGCGGCGGGCTCGGCAGCTATGTCAGCGAGCTGGCGCCGCGCGTGCCGCTCACCGAATGGCGTTTTCCCATCCTGCAGGAGCAGGCCGGGGCGGCGCAGGTCAGGCAGCTGCGCGAGCGCCATGCGATCGGCAGGGACGACCGCGTGCTGCTGTATACGGGCAACTTCTCAGGCTACCAGGGCATCGACCTGCTGCTGGATGCCTTCATGCATGCGGCGGCTGCCGATCCGAAGCTGCTGCTGGTCTGCGTCGGCGCCAGCGATGCGCGCCAGGTGCAGGGGCTGAAGGCGCGCCTGCCGGCCGCGCTGCATCCCCGCGTGCGCCTGCTGCCGCGCCAGCCGCGCTCCTCGATGCCGGCCTGGTTCCAGCTGGCCGACTGCCTGATGTCGCTGCGCACACTCGGCGACAACATCCCGCTGAAGATCTTCGAGTACATGGCCGCGCGCCGTCCCATCGTCGCCTCGCGCGGCCCGGCGCACGAGCCGGTGCTGAATGACTCCCGAGCCTTCCTCTGCGATGCAGAGGCCGGCGATGTGGCCCGCACCATCCACCGCGTGTTCGCCGATCCGGCGCGCGCGCGGCGCATGGCCGAGGCCGCGGCCGAGCACGCGGAACGCAATTTCAGCTGGGCGCGCTTCCGCCAGCTGGTGGCCGGCGTCTATGCACGCGTGCTGCGCCCGGGCGTGCCGGTGGGCGAAGGCTCGGCCATCCGCCAGCACTGATCCGCACTCGCGGCATCAACCTGCCCGACGCTGGCGCCGCCGCCGCCATGCGTCGCGCAGACGTTCGAACTGGTCCAGCAGCCAGTGGGTGAACTCGCCGGCCGGGCGACGCAGGAACGGCACGTCCTGCGCGATCAGCAACAGGCCGATGGGAAAGAACTCCAGTCCCACCACCGGCATGAACCAGAAGAAGCTGGCGAGGATGAACAGGATGCCCAGCGGAATGCGCACCGGGCGCGATCGGTCGCTGTGCAGCCAGCGCAGTACGCGCGCCAGGCTGTCGGGGAGCAACTGCCCGAGCCGGTCGAAGGCCTCGTCAAGCCGGTCCTGTGGTTTCACCGCCCTGATTCTAGTGGCCAGCTGCTTCAGCTGCCGCCTGTCCGGCACCGCGCCTGCGTGACGGCCAAGCCCTACCCCTGCGTTGCCGTTGCCGCATGCAATGCCTAGGATGGCGCCGAGGCCCCGCTTGAACTCCCGCCACGCATTCCTGGTCGCACTGCTCCTGATCGCGGCCAACCTGCGCACCGCGCTCACCGGAGTGGGACCGGTGCTCGAGACCATCCGCGAAGACCTGGCACTTTCCGCCGCCGCCGCAGGCCTGCTGGCCAGCCTGCCGGTACTGGTGTTTGCCGCATTTGCGCCGCTGGCGCGCCTGGCGCGGCAGTTCGGCGCCGAGCGCATGATCCTTGTCGGGCTCATCGCGCTGCTGGTGGGCCTCGTGGTGCGCTCGGCGGGCGGGCCTGCGGCATTGTTCAGCGGCACCGTGGTGCTGGCGGTGGGCATCGCCTCCACCAACGTGCTGCTGCCCGTGGTGATCAAGCAGCGTTATCCCCAGCAGGTGCCATCGATGACGATGGCCTATGCCACGGTGATGGGCGCGATGGCGGCGCTGGCCTCGGGCGTGACCATTCCGCTGGCGCAGTCGCTGCCGGGCGGCTGGCGCAGCGCGCTGGCCAGCTGGGGATTGCTGGCGGCGATTGCACTGCTGGCCTGGCTGCCGCATGCGCGGCGGGCCGCGCCCATGCCGCTTGCGCAGCGCGAACCCGCCCATGCTTCGGCAACATCGCAGTTGCCCGTGCAGCGCGCGGTGTGGCGCACGCGGGTGGCATGGCAGGTCACCGGCTTCATGGGCCTGCAGTCCACGGTGTTCTACATCGCCATCAACTGGTTTCCGGTCATCCTGGTCGAGGCGGGATTCTCCGCCGCGGCCGCCGGCTGGATGCTGACGCTGTACCAGGTGGCCGCACTGCTGGCCGGCCTTGCCGTGCCGATGCTGATCCGCCGCTTCCGCGACCAGCGGGGCCTGGCGCTGGCACTGGGGCTTGTGACCATGGGCGCGGTGCTGGGCATCCTGTTCGCGCCGCGCCTGGCGGTGTTGTGGATCACGGTGCTCGGCTGCGGCTCCGGTCCCGCATTGATCCTGGCGCTGTCATTCATGGGACTGCGCGCCCGCACGCACGAGTCGGCGGGTTCCCTGTCACTGCTGGCACAGGGCGTGGGCTATGCGGTGGCTGGCCTCGGGCCGGTGGTGTTCGGCATGGTGCACGACCATACCGGCGGATGGACGCTGGCATTGCTGGGCACGGCCGCGGTGGCGCTGGGAATGGGACTTTCCGGATTCGGGGCCGGAAAAGCCGTCAAGGTCTGATTGCGCATCGGCGCTGCATCCGGATCATCTGGATGAATCGCAGCCGCCGGAGACATCCCCGCTTGCCCGGTCCCGCCCCATCGCGTCGCAAGGCCGCATTGGCCGCCGCCACGACCCTGCTGCTTGCAGGCTGCGCCGGCCCCCAGTCCACCCTCGATGTGCAGGGGCCGGTGGCCGGCAACATCGCCGCCACGTGGTGGATGATGGCCGCCGGTGCGGCGCTGGCGCTGGTGGTGGTGATGGCGCTGGTGCTGCACGCCATGCGTCGCGATCCGGCGAAGCCGCCGCGGCTGAACGCCAACCTGCTGCTGGCCGTGGCCGGCATCCTGCTGCCCACATTATTGCTCGGCGCACTGCTGGTGCACGGCACCGCGGTCGGACGACGCATCACGCAGCCCGCAGAAAATGCGCTGCGGATCGAGGTGACCGGCCATCGCTGGTGGTGGCAGGTGCGCTATCCGCGCGGGGCTGCCGCGGCGGTGCAGACCGCCAATGAACTGCACCTGCCGGCCGGTGTGCCGGTGGAAGTGGTGGTGACCGCCTCGGATGTCATCCACAGCTTCTGGATCCCGAGCCTTGCCGGCAAGATGGACATGGTCCCTGGTACCACGAACTCCCTGCGCCTCGAGGCCGCCACTCCCGGGCGTCTGCGCCTGCAGTGCGCGGAATTCTGCGGCGCGCAGCATGCACGCATGGGCATGATCGTCACGGTGGAAACACCGGAGCAGTTCGCGCAATGGCTGCAGGCGCGCGCCGCGCCCGCCGCAACGGTTCCCGATGCGGCGATGGAGCGTTTCCTGGCGCTGGGCTGCGGCGACTGTCATCGCATCGAGGGCACCGCAGCCGGGGGCCAGGGTGGTCCGGTGCTGACGCATTTCGGCAGCCGCCCCACCATCGGTGCCGGCGCTGCGCCGCTGACCGCAGCGAACCTGCGTGCCTGGCTGTCCGACCATGGGGGCACGCTGAAGCCGGGCAGCAATGGTCCGGCCCGGCCTCGCCTCGGCGCCGATGACGTGCGGTTGCTGGCCACGCTGCTGGAGGCATTGCGTTGAACCCCACCCCGCCTGCGCCAGTGCAGCCACCGCACCCGCGCCTGGAAAAGGTGTGGGCCAACGCGCCCGGACTGGTGGGTCAGCTCACCGCCGTGAACCACACCACGGTCGGCCTGCGCTTCATTGCCACCGGCATCGCCTTCCTGCTGGTGGGCGGCATCCTGTCGATGTTCATGCGCCTGCAACTGGCATGGTCCGACCAGCAGGTGCTCGATCACGAGCTGTACAACCAGTTCGTCACCATGCACGGCACCACGATGATGTTCCTGTTCGCGGTGCCGGTGATGGAAGGCTTCGCGCTGTACCTGATCCCGAAGATGAT
>CAYQJU010000008.1:57886-61900 GCA_964417875.1 uncultured Steroidobacteraceae bacterium | reverse complement strand
GTCTGGTCGTAGAACGGCGCGCGGCCCTCGACGCCGAGTGTCTCGGCCACGGTGATCTGCACCTGGCGGATGCGGCCACGGCGCCACAGCGGTTCGAACAATGCATTGCCAAAGCGCAGTGCCAGCAGGTTCTGCACCACCTCCTTGCCCAGGTAATGGTCGATGCGGAAGATCTGCGATTCGTCGAACCAGGCGGCGACATGTTCATTGATGCGGGCCGCCGATCCGCGATCCTGGCCCAGCGGCTTTTCCAGCACCACGCGCGAGCGCGGCGTCGCCAGGCCCGCGGCGCCGATCGCATCGCAGGTGCTGGCGAACAGTGTCGGCGCCATCGACAGGAAGAAGACGCGGATCACCTCTTCCCTGCCCTGCAGGAACGCCGCCAGCGCGACGAAGCTTTCGGACTGCGAGGCGTCGACCGAGACATAGTGCAGCCGCTGCGCGAACTCCCGCCATCCCGTCTCATCAAACACGGCCGGCGCATGCTCGCGGCAGCTGTGTTCCACCTGCGACTGGTAATCCTCGCGCGAGCGCTCGCCCCGGGCGACACCAATCACCCGCGCAGCTGGCGGAAACTGGCCTGCGGCAAACCGGCGGTACAGCGCCGGCAGCAGCTTGCGCATCGCCAGGTCGCCGGTTCCGCCGAACAGCACCAGGTCGAAATCCTGCAATGTCTCCATGTAGTCCTTCTCCGACAGCGATAGACATGGACATCTGCCCACATCGTCTACCAGTATGTTCGCATGAGCTTGGCAACGCCTCCTCCTGTGCATCCCACGGTCGCATCGGTCACCCAACGCATCATCGAGCGAAGCGCCGACCGGCGCGCGGACTATCTGGAACGCATGCAGGCCGCACACCATGATGGCACCGTGCGCTCCCGCCATGGATGCGCCAATCTCGCGCATGGCTTCGCCGGTGCAGGACCGGACAAGGCCACGCTGCGCGACACGGCCTGGCCGAATGCGGCCATCGTCTCCAGCTACAACGACATGCTGTCGGCGCACCGGCCCTATGAACGCTTTCCGCCATTGATCCGCGCTGCCGCGCGTGACGCGGGCGGCACCGCGCAATACGCGGGCGGCGTGCCGGCCATGTGCGATGGCGTCACCCAGGGCACCGATGGCATGGACCTGTCGCTGTTCAGCCGCGACACCATCGCGATGAGCACGGCCATCGCGCTGTCCCACAACATGTTCGACACGGCACTGCTGCTGGGCATCTGCGACAAGATCGTGCCCGGCCTGTTCATCGGTGCCGCCTCCTTCGGCCATCTGCCGGTGGTGTTCGTCCCCGGCGGCCCCATGCCCTCGGGCATCCCGAACACCGAGAAGTCGCGCATCCGCAACCTGTTCGCCGAAGGCAAGGCCACGCGCGATGAGCTGCTGGCCGCCGAGTCTGCCAGCTACCACACCGAGGGCACCTGCACCTTCTACGGCACGGCCAACAGCAACCAGATGATGATGGAGCTGATGGGCCTGCAGCTGCCGGGTTCCTCGTTCGTGAACCCGAACTCGCCACTGCGTGACCTGCTCACCATCGAGGCCACCCACCGCGCGCTGCGGCACAGTGCGCCGGCCGGCGGCACGCTGACGATGGCGCAGGCGGCCGATGAGCGCAGCATCGTCAATGCCATCGTCGGCCTGCTGGCCACCGGTGGATCCACCAACCACACGCTGCACCTGGTGGCCATGGCGCATGCGGTGGGCATCCACATCAACTGGGATGATTTCCACGATCTTTCCGCGGTCGTGCCGCAGCTGACGCGCATCTATCCCAATGGCACCGCCGATGTGAACCATTTCCATGCCGCCGGCGGCATGGGATTCCTCACCCGCGAGCTCCTGTCGGCCGGACTGGTGCACGAGGACATTGCCACCATCATGGGCAGCGGGCTTGCGGCCTATGCGCAGGAACCCTGGATCAGCGATGCGGGCCTGGCCTGGCGCGATGCACCGGCGGAAAGCCGCGACCGCGATGTCCTGCGGGGCATCGACGATGCGTTCAGCCCGGAAGGTGGCATCAAGCTGCTGCGCGGCAACCTGGGCCGCGCCGTGATCAAGGTGTCGGCGGTCAAGCCCGAGCACCAGTACGTCGAAGCGCCGGCGCGGGTGTTCACCGCCCAGCACCAGGTGATCGATGCCTTCCGCAATGGCACGCTTTCCGCAGACACCATCGTGGTGCTGCGCGAGCAGGGACCGCGCGCCAATGGCATGCCGGAGCTGCACAAGCTCACGCCCGCGCTGTCGGTGCTGCAGGCACGCGGGCATCATGTGGCGCTGGTGACCGACGGGCGCATGTCCGGCGCCTCCGGAACGGTGCCGGCCGCAATCCATGTCAGCCCCGAAAGCGTCGGCGGCGGTCCGCTTTCCCGCGTGCGCGACGGCGATGTGATCCGGCTGGATGCACGCCATGGCACGCTCGAGGTGCTGCTGGACGAGGCCACGCTGGCCGCACGCCCCGCCGCGCCCCAGCAGGTCGATGCCAGCCGCGGAACCGGACGCGAGCTGTTCGCCGCCTTCCGCGCGCTGGCTACCGACGCCGAATCCGGCGCCCGAAGCTGCAATCCATGACGCCGGACGTCCGCAGCATCCTGCAGCGCGCGCCGGTGATTCCGGTGATCGTCATCGACGATGTGGCGCAGGCGGTGCCACTGGCCCAGGCGCTGGTGGCCGGCGGCCTGCCCGTGCTCGAGGTCACGCTGCGCACGACCGCCGGCCTTGCGGCCATCAGCGCGATGCGTCGCCATGTGCCCGAGGCCATCGTCGGCGTGGGAACGCTGACCGCACCGGAGCAGGTCGTGCAGGCGCGCGATGCCGGCGCCCAGTTCGGAGTGTCCCCGGGATTCACCCCGGAACTCGCGGGTCAGTGCCAGGCGAACGGGTGGCCCTTCCTGCCTGGAGTCATGACTCCTTCGGAGGCGATGCGCGCGCGCGCGGCCGGCTTCACGTGTTGCAAGCTGTTCCCGGCGCGGCAGGCCGGTGGCGTCGACATGCTCAAGGCCTTGCATGCGGTGTTCCCGCAGCTGCTGTTCTGCCCCACCGGTGGCATCACGGCACAGGATGCGGCCGACTACCTGGCCCTGCCGAATGTCGCCTGTGTCGGCGGCTCATGGGTGGCGCCGACCCGGCTGGTGCAGTCGGCAGGCTGGGATGCGATCCGCCAGCTCGCCGTGCAGGCCGCAGCGCTGCGTGCACCGCCTGCAGCCACCCGTTGAGTCGCTGCGCGACCGCGCGTGCCGGGAAACCTGCAGCCCGCCTCAGCCCGCCTGTCTCAGCACCGCCACTTCGCCGGCCTCGCCACGCGGGCTGGGCGCGGCGGTGCCAGCGCCGGCCTCGCGAAACCGGGTGAGCAGGCGGCGCGCGAGGCGGATCACCACATGACGCTCTTCGGGCGTCATCAGCTCGAGCAGCTCCAGCTGCGCGCGCTGCACGGCCGGCATGACCTGATCGTACAGCGCACGCCCGGCCGCGGTGATGGACACATGCACCCGCCCCGCAGAGAGCGGACGCCCATGGCCCTGCGCAAGGTCGACGGCCAGCACGCTGGATTCGACCAATCCCTTGCCCTGCGCGGTGCGCAGCGCGCGGCTGACCTGGGCCTTGTCCATGGCCGTGATCTGCGCGACGCGCGAGAAGCGCACCGGCGAGGCCTCGGCCACCGTGGAAAGCAGGCGCCACTCGGGCATGGTGAGGCCCCAGGGAGCCAGGTGATTGCGGACGATTTCCTGCTTGGCCATGCCGGCCAGGCTCATGAGGTAAAAGGCCGGAAAATCGAAGAAACGCAGGTTTTCACCCTGCGATCCCGGACTTGCCCAGTTCTTCCCTGTCTGTTCCAGATTCTTCAGCAAGTCCGGTCCTCCTGACCATCCATTTGCACGGTGCCCTCCGCGGTCTTAGGCTTGGCCCGCGGATTGCACCCGGCAGTGTCGGGGGCCGGGCAGGTCATGGAAATTCGACTAGCAGCTAAACCAAGGATTAGGCGACAAGGGAATGTCGGCGCGGGAGCGTGGAG
>CAYQJU010000008.1:0-57786 GCA_964417875.1 uncultured Steroidobacteraceae bacterium | reverse complement strand
ACCACCGGCGGGCCCCGCCCTGGCCGCATCTATTCCAGCCGTGGCCGAACCTCCCCGCCACGGCATGAACCTCCTCCTGGTCGATGATCACGCGCTGTTCCGCGAGGCGCTGCGCGCCCTGCTCGGCCAGGTCAGTCCCGAGGTCATCGTGTTCGAGGCCGCCTCGGTGCAGGCCGCCATCGACGCGTGCGGCAGCACTGCCTTCCGCATGGTGATGCTCGATCTCGGGCTTGCGCAGTCCGATGGCATCGCCACGCTGCAGCAGTTCCGCAGCGCCTGTCCCGATGTGCCGGTGGTGGTGCTGTCCGGCGACCAGGATGCCGCGCTGATCCGCGATGCCATCGAACAGGGCGCGGCCGGCTACATCCCGAAGTCGCACACCTCCGAACAGATGATCGGCGCACTGCGCTTCGTGGTGGCCGGCGGGGTCTACCTGCCCCCCGAAGTGCTGCAGCCCAGTGAACGGCCCGCGGCCGACATCGGCCGCTTCGCACTGCTGTCGCCGCGCCAGCAGCAGGTCGCACGGCTGCTGCTGCAGGGCCAGCCCAACAAGTCGATCGCGTGCGAGCTGGCATTGTCCGAGGGCACCGTGAAGGCGCATGTGTCGGCGATCTACCAGATCATCGGCGCGCGCAATCGCGTCGATGCGGTGACGCTGGCTGCGCGTCACGGCTTCATCGTGATGTAGGTCATGACCTCCGCCGCCGATCCGTCCGGCAACGCCAGCGCCAGCGCCGCCGGCGCCACGCCAGTGCCGGGCGAAACCCGCGCGCTGCTGCGCATCCTTGCCTCGCAGTCCGCGAACGCCAATCCGATGGTCGCGCTCGCGGCGCTGGTGCTGATCTTCACGCTGTATGGTCGTGTCGACACAGGCGGCCTGCTTATCTGGGCGGGGCTGGCGATCACCATGGGCCTGTCGCGTCACCTGGTCTCGCGCCGCATCCGTGCGCGGCTCGATGCCGCTGCCGGACCGCGCGTGCGGCGCGACCTGTCGATGATGATCTGGGGCTCGGCGCTGAACTCCACGGTGATGGGCACGGCCTTCTGGCTCATCGCGGCCAGCGGCGACATGTACGTGCGCATGATCGTCACGCTGGTGTCGCTGGTGCACATGGCGGCGGTGCTGCTCTACCTGATGCCACGCGTCACCGACCGCATCACCTGCACCGCCGGCAATGTGGTGCAAGGCGCGCTGTTCTGGCTGGGCGTGGCCAATGCCGACGGACCGCACTGGGAACTGCTGGTGGTGTACCTCGGCATGTTCTGGTGCGGCATGATCTCCGGCCGCGAACAGCTGCGGCAGTTCCGTGAATCACTGCGCATGCGCGATGAGAACCAGGCACTGCTCGGGCGGCTGGAGCGCGAGCGCGCCGCGGTGCAGGCGGCACTCGAGGAGGCACGCCTGGCCAACCAGGGCAAGAACCGTTTCCTCGCCGCCGCGAGCCACGACCTGCGCCAGCCGCTGCATGCGCTGACCATGTTCCTGGGCACGCTGGGTTTCCACGTCGGCGGCGATGATGGCCGGCGCCTGCTGGGCCGCGCCACCGACACGCTGCGCGTGCTCGAGGAACAGTTCAACAGCCTGCTCGACCTGTCGCGCTTCGATGCCGGCACCGTCACCGCCAGCCCGCGCACCTTCCGGCTCGATGAACTGCTGCAACGGATCGGCGACGAGTTCCGTCCGCAGGCCCAGGCCCACGGGCTCGACCTGACCGTGCAGGTGGCACCGGCACTGGCCTGGTCCGACCCGCTGCTGCTTGGCCGGCTGCTGCGCAACCTGCTCGACAACGCCGTGCACTACACCACCCAGGGCGGCATCACGGTGCAGTTGCGCAGCACGCCGGCCGGCTTCGCAGTATCGGTGCAGGACACGGGCCCCGGCATTGCCGCCGACCAGCAGGCCTGCATCTTCGACGAGTATGTGCAGCTGGCGAATCCGGCGCGCCAGCGCGAGCACGGGGTCGGTCTCGGCCTTGCCATCGTCAAGCGCATCGACCAACTGCTGGGACTGCGCCTTGCGCTGCAGTCGACAGTTGGCGCCGGTTCGTGCTTCACACTGTGCGTGCCCGAGGCGGCAGCCGGCGCCATCGAGGTGCTGCCGGCTCCCGCACCGGCCATCGATCCGCTGGCCTTCCGCCTGCCGGCAAGCGTCTGGCTGGTGGATGACGATGAGATCGCGCTCGAAGGCCTGCAGGCGCAACTGTCGGCGTGGGGCGCGACCGTACAGGCCTTCCGCGATCCGCTGCAGCTGCTGGCCGCACTGCGCCGCGAGGCGCGCCCGCCAGACTGGGTGCTCACAGATGACATGCTGGGCCAGACACTCTCCGGACTGCAGCTGGCGCAGCAGGTGGTGGCAGAAGCCCCTGGCGTGCGCGTGGCGCTGATCACCGGCAACACCGAACCAGGAAGACTTGCGCAGCTGCGTGCCAGTGCCTTTGCCGTCATCATCAAGCCCGCCAAGCCGGAGTGGCTGATGGCGCTGCTTTCCGGCCCGCCCGGCGGAGCGCCACTGGCCCGCGCATAGCAGCGGGCTGCACCCCGGCGTCTGCAGGAGATCATCTCGCACGTCGTTGCCTCGACTGACGATTGGTTGGCGAAACCGCATCCGGCAATGGACTTATGTATCACCCGGATGGATCGACCGGGCCCGACCGCTAACATCCCTTCCGTGACGTCGGACACGCATGCCCTGCCGGATGAGCTGCTCGCGTCCTATCGCGCAGCGCGCTATCGCGTCTTCGCGCCGGGCCGCGAACTGCAGTTGCGCATCGACCAGCATGACGAGGGGCTCGCGAAACTGTTGCGCGAGGCATGGGTGGAAGGCGCAGCACTGCTGACGGCGTGGAATCCAGGCAGCCAGCCGCAGCCGCTGGAACGCAATCGCGCGTCGCAGAAACAACTGGTGCGCGAACTGGAAGCCGCAGGACATCCCTGCCTTGCGGGACGCAATGAAGCGGCTACGGGAAACGAGGCCTGGAACGAGGACAGCGTGCTGGCGCTGGACATCAGCCTTGCGGCTGCACGTGCCCTCGCAGCCCGTTACGGCCAGCTCGCCTTCCTGTGGATCGACGGTCAGGCCACGCCGCGGCTGGTCATCACCGCGGCGCAGGCCTGACGCGGGGCCCGGTCAGCCCTTCTTCTGTTCGGCCCAGGCCGCGAAGCTGCTGCCGGAGGCTGCCAGCTCGCGCAGCAGCTTCGAGGGCTCGAAGTCGCGCGCATGCCGCCCCTTGCCATGCTTTTCGAGGCCGGCCAGCACGGTGTCGAGGCCGATCTGGTCGGCGAAGAACATCGGGCCGCCGCGACGCCGCGGGAAGCCATAGCCGGAGGTGTAGACCACGTCGATGTCGCCGGGTCGCTGCGCCACGCCTTCCTCGAGCAGCTTCGCGCCTTCGTTGATCATCGCGTAGATGCAGCGCTCGACGATTTCCTCGCGCGAGATCGGCGTGTCGCGCGCGATGCCGAGCTTGCGTCCTTCCTGCGCCAGCAGTTCCAGCGCCGGATCGTGCCGCAGGCGCTCGCGGGAGCCAGCCTCATAGCGGTAGTAGCCCTTGCCGCTCTTCTGGCCCAGCCAGCCCTGGTCGAACAGCACCTGCGAGGCGCGGTAGAAGGTCGGATCATCCGCCGGCACATGGTCCGGATTCGCACGCCGCGCCTTCACGCCGACATCGACGCCGGCCATGTCGAACACGGCGAGGATGCCCATGGCCATGCCGAACTCTTCCAGCGCCCCGTCGACCTCGGCCGGATCGGCGCCCTCGAGCACCAGGCGCTCGGCCTCGCGCGCGTAGGGATCCATCATGCGATTGCCGATGAAGCCATAGCTGACCTTCGACAGCACGCCGATCTTGCGCAGCTTCTTGGCCAGCGCGAACGCGGTGGCCAGCACATCGTTGGCGGTGCGGTCGGTGCGCACGATCTCCAGCAGGCGCATCACGTTCGCGGGGCTGAAGAAATGCAGGCCCACCACATCGCCGGGACGGGAGGTGGCCGTGCCGATCTCGTTGATGTCGAGCGTGGAGGTATTCGTGGCGAGGATGGCGCCGGGCTTCATCACGCGGTCGAGCTCGGCGAAGATCTTCTTCTTCAGCCCCATGTCCTCGAACACCGCCTCGATGGCGAGGTCGACGTCGGCGAAGTCCTCGTAGCGCGTGGTGGGACGGATCATCGCCATGCGCCGCTCCACGTCATCCGGCGTCATCTTGCCGCGCTTGACGCTGACCTCGTAGTTCTTGCGGATGGTGGCGATGCCCCGGTCGAGCGCCGCCTGGTCCACATCGAGCAGGCGCACCTGGATGTCGGCATTGGCAAACGCCATCGCGATGCCGCCGCCCATGGTGCCGGAGCCGATGATGCCGCAGCTCTTCACCTCGCGCGGCTTGTCGCTTGCGGAGACGCCGGGCACATCGGCCACGCGCCGTTCGGCAAAGAACAGGTGGCGCATCGCCTTTGATTCAGGAGTGCCCAGCGAACCGTCGCTGAGGGCTTCCTCAACGGCCTGGCCGCGTGCGAACGGCAGCTCCCAGGAGGCCCGCACGGCGGCAATGTCCAGTTCCGGGGTGATCATGCCGCGATGCTGCTTCGCGCCCTGCGCGCGGAAGGCCGCGATCTGCTCTTCGGTCAGCGGCGTGACCTTCATGTCGCAGACGCGGCGCGCACCCTTGCCCGCGGCCAGCAGCTGCTTCGCATAGGCGATCGCGGCGGCGCGCGGGTCGCCCTCGAAGAGGTCATCCACCAGCCCGATCTGCTTTGCATCGGCGGCGGACACGGGGCGGCCATCGAGGAACATGCCCAGCGCCTTGTCGGCACCGATCAGGCGCGGCAGGCGCTGCGTTCCGACCGCGCCCGGCACGACGCCCAGCGTGATCTCGGGGAAGCCCAGCCTCGTGCCCTTCTCGGCAATGCGATAGTGGCCGGCAAGGGCAAGTTCCACGCCGCCACCCAGCGCGGTGCCATGCAGCGCGACGACCACGGGCTGGGGCAACTGCTCGAACTCGGCCAGCACATTGCGCAGCAGTGGCAGGGCCATCGTGCCGCCGAATTCGCTGATGTCGGCGCCGGCGATGAAGGTCCGGCCGGCGCAGTAAAGGACCACCGCCCTGACGCTGGAATCCTGCTTCAGGCTCCGCGTGGCATCGAGCAGGCCGCGACGCATCGCGGCGGAAATGGCATTCACGGGCGGGTTGTCGACGGTGATTACGGCAATGCCGTCTTCGACGGCGACGCTGATTTGCTGGGTCAACCTTGCACTCCTGGCTGGGGCGCGGCAGGCGGGTCCCGGCCGCGCGAGGGGCGCATTCTAGAGCAATCCCGGCGCGGGGCCATCGCCGGGACGGAAAACCGCCGTGTTATGAGCGGCCGCGAAGGTCTTCGTTCAGGCGCGAATAGATGCGCCGGCCCAGGTCGATCACCATGCGCCGCTCCTCCGGACTCATCAATTCGATGAGCCGCAGCTGCGTGCGCTGCGCCTCGGGCATCACCCGCCCGTAGACCTCGCGCCCCTGCTCGGTGATGCGCACCATCACGCGCCCGATCGAGGACACGCCGGCATCCTGCGGCCGGCGCTCCAGCGGCACCACCTCGGTGGCCACCAGTCCCTTGCCCTGCGCGGTGCGCAGCGTGCGGCTGATCTGGCCCTTGTCCATCATCGTCAGCGAGGCAATGTGCGCGAATGGCACCGATTCGCCACTGATCACGGTGGTGAGCAGCCGCCACTCCGGCACGGAAAGACCCGCAGGCTCGAGGCAGGCGCGGCTGACGAGGGACTTGGCCAGGTTCGCCAGCGTGATCATGTGGAAGGCCGGAAAGTCCTGGAAGCGCAGGTTCTCGCCCATGTCACCGGGCTCCAGCCATGCCTGCTGGACTTGAGCCCAGTCGTTCACCATTACGCCACCTCGAAGGCCAGCAGTTTCACCACGCCCTGCTGCAATTGCCTGGTGTCCACGCGGCCGACCAGCAATGCGGCACCGGATGCCGGGTCCTCCGTGGCCAGTGACTCGGTGGTGGCGCTCGCCGCCCAGCAACCCTGCAGTCCGTCACCGGCGGCCAGGATGGCCCGCTCGCAGATCTCGACCGGGGCGTCAGGGCCCTGCACATGAAAGCGCACGCTCATCTCGCAGCTGCCATCCGGACGCGGCTGCCATTCGATGCGACCACCCTGCACGGTGCCTGACAGCGCACCATGGACCTGGCCCCCGGTGATGCCCGCGGTGCGCAATGCATTGCCATGCTGCAGGACGGGGCCGACGGCGAGATCGGCAGCTAGCACCGGACGGGCGGAGGGCATTTGCGGAAGGGTAATTGCGACCCGTTCCGCCTCGCCGGCTTTCAGCAACACCGGCGCCAGGGAAGCCGCCCCGACCGTACCCAGCATTGAACGCCTCGATATCCGCGTTCCTGCCATCTGCTCGCCTCCCTGGTGGACTCCGCCGTTGCTGCGCTGCGGAATGCCGGAAATTTTACCCGGGTACGCCTGAATTGCTATCGGGTTGACCTGTCAAATTTTCGCCCCGCTCAACATATGCACGAATCCTGCGGCCCGGGCAATGTCCACAGGCAGCTTCGATGCCTTATTCACCGCGGGCGGCATCCGGATGGAACAGCTGCTGTCCGCCGACGCGATATGCCGCAATGGCACGCTGCCCGGCCGGCGACAACATGAAGTCGATGAAGCGTTGCGCGGGCGCCGCCTTCACATGAGGATGCCTTGCCGGGTTCACCAGGATCAGGCCGTACTGGTTGAACAGCCTGCGATCCCCTTCCACCAGCGCCACCAGCGTTCCCTTGTTGCGGAAGCTGGTCCAGGTCGCCCGATCGGTCATCACATAGGCGTCGCTGGCCGAGGCGATGTTCAGCGCCGGCCCCATGCCCTGCCCCACGGCGCGATACCAGCCATGCTCGCCCGGCCTTGGCGCAAGGCCGGCGGCGGACCAGAGTCGCAGCTCGGCCTGATGGGTGCCGGAGCGGTCGCCGCGCGAGACGAACGGATGTCCGCCGCGGAAGATGGACTGCAGCGCGCGCACCACATCGCGGCCGCCCGCGATGCCGGCAGGATCGGCGGCTGGGCCTGCGATCAGGAAGTCGTTGTACATCACGGGATGACGCCGCACGCCATGGCCTTCGGCCACGAAACGCTCTTCGGCTTCGACATCGTGCACGAACACCACATCAGCATCGCCGCGGCGTGCGGTGTCGAGTGCCTGGCCTGTTCCCTGCGCCAGCACCTTCACGGTGATGCCCGTGTACTCGCGGACCAGCGGCAGCAGGTGGGAGAACAGGCCCGAGTCCTGCGTGGAGGTGGTGGAAGCGACAGTGATGGTGTGTTCGGCTGCGGCCTGCACCGGACCTGCAAGCATTGCCGCCACGCCCAGCAGGGCCACCAGCATCCGTCTTCGCATCTGCGTTCCCCTGATTCGTCAGACCAGCAACTGGCCGGCGATGAAACGGCGCGCCGCATCCGTCCGGGGCGCGACCAGCAATTGCTGCGCCGGCCCTGATTCCACGATGCATCCCCGATGCAGCAGCACCACCTCACCGGCAAGCCGCGATGCCTCGCCCAGGTCATGCGTGGTCATCACCACTTTCACCCCCGCCGCGCTGACTGCGCGCACCAGCTCCTCGATGGCCAGCGTGGCGGCCGGATCGAGACTGGCGGTGGGTTCATCGAGGAACAGGACCTGCGGATCGCGCGCCAGCGCGCGCGCCATCGCAAGACGCTGCCGCTCGCCGCCGGACAATTGTGGCGCCGCGCGGTCGGCAAGACCGGCCAGGCCCACCTGCTGCAGCAGTGAATCAAGGCGCGTGGCCCGCTTCGCACGCGGCACACCGGCTGCCGCCAGCGCATAGCGCACATTGTCGGCCACCGAGCGACGCAGCATCACCGGCCGCTGGAACACCAGCGCCAGACGGGCGCGGGAGGGATTGTCCTCTCCGGCCCACAGGATGCGCCCGGCATGCGGACGCAGCAGCCCCATCGCCGCACGCAGCAGCGTGGTCTTGCCGGAGCCGTTCGGTCCGATCAGCACGGTGGGCGCGCCGGCCAGGAACTGCAGCGTGATGCCGCGAAGCACCGGTGCGCCACCAAGGTCGACACGCAGGTCGTCAAACTGCACCGGTAGCGAGCGCGCCTGGGTATTCATCCTCAATGCTCGAAGCGCTGGCCGGCGCGACGCACGGCCCATGCGGCGGCGTTGACGGCGAGGACCAGCACGATCAGCACCAGCCCGAGACCCATCGCCAGCGGCAGGTTGCCCTTGGAGGTTTCCATTGCGATCGCGGTGGTCATCGTGCGGGTGAAGCCCTCGATGTTGCCGCCGACGATGATGATGGAGCCGACTTCCGCCGCGGCACGGCCGAAGCCGGCCAGCACGGCGGTGACCAGCGAGAAGCGCGCATCCCACAACAGGGTGGACACACGGCGCACTGGCCCGACATCCATGGCCTGCAACTCGTCGCGGTATTCACGCCACAGGTCCTCGACAGTCTGGCGCGTCAGCGAGGCGATGATGGGCAGCACCAGCAGCGACTGCGTGATTACCATCGCCTGCGGCGTGAACAGCAGGCCGAGGGATCCCAGCGGTCCGGAGCGTGACAGCAACAGGTACACCGCCAGGCCCGCAACCACCGGCGGCAGCCCCATCAGCGCATTCAGCGCCACGACAATCGCCTGCCGGCCGGGAAAGCGGCTCAGCGCCAGCAATGCGCCCAGCGGCGCGCCCACCAGGCCCGCCAGCAGCGTGGCACTGAGGCTGACCGCCAACGACAACCGCACGATGGCGAACAGCGTCGCATCGCCGCTGAAAACCAGTTGCAGCGCCGAGGCGTCCCCGTCCATCAGTGCTGTTCCAGTGCCGGCAGCCGTTCGGAGAGTGCCTGCAGCACGCCGCGCGCAATCGCCACCGGACGTTCACCCAGCCCTGCCAGCTCCGGCTGCTGGCGCGGATCAACTTCGAGGAGCCGCGCGCCGATTGCCACGCGTACGCCGTCACGCGACACGCCGCGCAAGTGGCCATGGATGGGCGCGCGCACTGGCCGGCCATCGAGGTGACCGACGATGTCGCCGGGCCGCACGCGCTGGCCCAGCTGCGCGCTGCTGCGCCACAGGCCCGCGGATTCAGCCGGCACGAAACGTTCGCGCGTGACGCCGTCGAGCGCACGCGGTCCGCCCGAGCGTGGCGCTGCGGCCCGGTCGCGCAGCACGGTCCCCATCGCATCGCCCCATTGCGTCTCGATGGCAATGTCGCAGTTGCTGCCTGGTTCATAACCGGGTCCCAGCCCGATGACATGCCCGGCGGTGCCACGCAGGTCCTGACGCACCGGATCACGGCGCATCGTCGCCTCGACCAGTGCGTCAAAGGCAATGGCTGATGTGAGCAGGTTCTCGGGCAAGGTCACCACCGGAATGCAGTGACCCTGCTGCCAGCAGCCGCTGACTCCGGCAACGTCCTTCACGTAACGGGCCAGGACGCCCTCCAGCGACGCTTCCCCGTCGAATAGCGCATCGGTGAACGCCATGCCGCGCCGCGCATGCGGCGAGCGCTCGCGCTCTGCGATCAGCACCTGCGCGCCATGGCGGAACAGCGTATGCGCCACTGCGGAGCCCACATCGCCGCCGCCGACGACGAGAATGCGCGGGCGCGCAGGCTTCCGGGCAGGATATGCATCTGGATCCATTTGTGAAGGGAGGTCCACCGCGGCCTGAATCAGGGCCTGCATGATATTCTTCCGTAATTATTCTGCCCCGGTTTGAGGACGGATCGTCCCGGCCGCACCCGAGATCATGAGCATCACCAATACACCTCCAGCACCTGTCGTCGCCGTTGCCTCCATGGACCAGATGCGCGGCCGCCTGCGCAAGAAGAAATCGCGCCTCAAGGGCCGCCAGCCCGACCACACCTCGATGGCCGAGGTGAAGGCCCTGATCGGCCCCGGACCGCACCGCCGCGACCTGCTGATCGAGCACCTGCACAAGCTGAATGATTTCAACCGCGGCCTGCGCGACCGTCACCTGGTGGCGCTCGCGCGGCAGATGAACATCCCGATGACCGAGGTCTTCGAGGTGGCCACGTTCTATCACCACTTCGAAGTGCTGCGTGACGAGGCCGAGCCGGCGCGCATCACGGTGCGCGTCTGCGATGGCCTGCCCTGCGAGATGCGCGGTGCCGGCGAAATGCTGAAGAAGCTGCCGGCGCTGCTGGGCGGCGATGTGCGCGTGATCGCCGCGCCCTGCGTCGGCCGCTGCGAGCAGGCACCGGTGGCGGTGATCGACCAGGCGCCGGTGGTGCAGGCCGATGTGGCGCAGGTCGAGGCCGCCGTGGCCCATGGCAGCGTGGCGCATCCGCTGGCTGCCGACGATGGCGATTTCGATGCGGCAGCGGCAGGCCCGGCGCCGATCACGCGCTCGCCGTCCGAGGTTTCGCCGGCCTATGTGGGTCTGCGCGCATACCGCGCACGCGGCGGTTATGCGCTTGCCACGCGGCTGGCGCGCGGCGAGATGGATGCCGACGCCATCATCAAGGCGCTGTCCGATTCAGGACTGCGCGGCCTGGGCGGCGCCGGCTTCCCTGCCGGTCGCAAGTGGGGCATCGTGCGCGAGCAGCCCGCACCACGCCTGATGGCGGTGAACATCGACGAGGGCGAGCCCGGCACCTTCAAGGACCGCACCTATCTGGAGCGCGATCCGCACCGCTTCCTCGAGGGCGTGCTGATCGCGGCGCGCGTGGTGGGCACCGAGGCCTGCTACATCTACCTGCGCGACGAATACCACGGCGGCCGCGCCATCCTCGAGCGCGAACTGGCGCTGCTGCAGGCCGATCCGCCTTTCGCGCTGCCGCATATCGAGCTGCGCCGCGGCGCCGGTGCCTACATCTGCGGCGAGGAGTCCGCGATGATCGAGAGCATCGAGGGCAAGCGCGGCGAGCCGCGCATGCGTCCGCCCTACATCGCGCAGGTGGGCCTGTTCGGCCGGCCGACGCTGGAACACAATTTCGAGACGCTGTACTGGGTGCGCGACATCCTCGAGCGCGGCGCCGACTGGTTTGCCGGCTTCGGCCGCAATGGCCGCAAGGGATTGCGCAGCTACAGCGTCAGCGGCCGCGTGCGCGAGCCGGGCGTGAAGCTGGCGCCGGCCGGCATCTCGCTGCGCGAACTGGTCGACGAGTTCTGCGGCGGCATGGAGCCGGGCCACGAGCTCTATGCCTACCTGCCCGGCGGTGCTTCCGGCGGCATCCTGCCGGCGCGCCTGGCCGATGTGCCGCTCGACTTCGACACGCTGCAGCCGCATGGCTGCTTCATCGGATCTGCCGCCGTGATCGTGCTCTCCACGCAGGACCGCGCCCGCGATGCGGCGCTGAACATGATGCGTTTCTTCGAGCACGAGAGCTGCGGCCAGTGCACGCCCTGCCGCGTCGGCACGGGCAAGGCCGCGCAACTGATGCGCGCGGAGAAGTGGGACCACGGCACCCTGGAGGATCTCAACCAGGTGATGCTGGATGCCTCGATCTGCGGCCTGGGCCAGGCAGCGCCGAATCCCGTGCGCTGCGTGCAGAAATACTTTCCGGAAGAGGTCTGATCATGAGCGTTGCCGAAAACCTGGTGATGACACCGGCCACGGTCGAGTTCGAACTGGATGGCCGCAAGGTGCAGGCACTGCCCGGCGAAACCATCCTGCAGGCCGCCGAGCGCGCCGGCACCGAGATTCCGCGGCTGTGCTACACCCCCGGCTACCGCCCCGATGGCAACTGCCGCGCCTGCGTGGTCGAAATCGACGGCGAGCGCGTGCTGGCGCCCTCCTGCTGCCGCGCGGCCACGCCCGGAATGAAGGTGCAGTCCACCAGCGAGCGCGCACTCAAGAGCCAGAAGATGGTCGTGGAGATGCTGCTGTCCGACATGCCCGACGAGGGCTACAAGTGGCAGGGCAACGATGCCACCCGCCAGCACGGCGAGCTGTCGGAGTGGGCTGCGCGCCTCGGCATCACGGTGCGGCCTGAGCTGAAGGCGCTGCGCCGCGAACAGCCGGCCTGCGATGCCTCGCATCCGGCCATGCTGGTGAACCTCGATGCCTGCATCCAGTGCACGCGCTGCGTGCGCGCCTGTCGCGAGGAGCAGGTCAACGACGTGATCGGTTTTGCCTTCCGCGGCCACCACGCACTGCCGGTGTTCGACCTGGCCGACCCGATGGGTGATTCCACCTGCGTCGCCTGCGGCGAGTGCGTGCAGGCCTGCCCCACCGGCGCACTGATGCCCAAGTCGCATGTCGGACCCCAGCAGGTAGACCGCAAGGTCGATTCGGTGTGCCCGTTCTGTGGCGTGGGCTGCCTGCTCACCTACAACATCAAGGATGGCGAGATCGTCAGCGTCGATGGCCGCGATGGTCCCGCCAACCGCAACCGGCTGTGCGTGAAAGGCCGCTTCGGCTTCGACTATGTGCACCATCCGCAGCGCCTGACACGGCCACTGATCCGCAAGCCCGGCGTGCCGAAGAACCCGGAGGAAGTCGGCAATCCCGAGAACTGGCGTGATGTGTTCCGCGAGGCCAGCTGGGAAGAAGCGCTGGATCTTGCCGGCGGCAAGCTTACGTCGCTGCGCGACACGCACGGCCTGAAGACGCTGGCCGGATTCGGCTCGGCCAAGGGCAGCAACGAAGAGGCCTACCTGTTCCAGAAGCTGGTGCGCACCGGCTTCGGCAGCAACAACGTCGACCACTGCACGCGCCTGTGCCATGCCTCCAGCGTCGCGGCGCTGCTCGAGGGCGTGGGCTCGGCGGCCGTGTCGAACCAGGTCAATGACATCGAGCATTCCGAGCTGATCCTGGTGATCGGCTCGAACCCCACGGCCAACCACCCGGTGGCGGCCACGTGGATGAAGAACGCGGCCAAGCGCGGCACGAAGATCGTGCTCGCCGATCCGCGCATCACCGATATCGGCCGGCATGCCTGGCGCACGCTGCAGTTCCGTCCGGGCTGCGATGTGGCGATGCTCAATGCGCTGATCCACACCGTCATCGACGAGGGTCTGGTCAACGAGGAGTTCGTGCGCAGCCGTGCGAACAACTTCGAGGCGCTGAAGCAGAACGTACAGGGCTACAGCGCCGAGGCGATGGCGCCGATCTGCGGCATTCCGGCCGAGGCGCTGCGCGAGGTGGCGCGCGCCTTCGCCACGGCGAAGTCAGCCATGATCCTGTGGGGCATGGGCATCAGCCAGCACGTGCACGGCACCGACAATGCGCGCTGCCTGATCGCGCTGGTCAGCGTCACCGGCCAGATCGGCAAGCCCGGCTCGGGCCTGCACCCGCTGCGCGGCCAGAACAACGTGCAGGGCGCGAGCGACGCGGGCCTGATCCCGATGATGTTCCCGAACTACCAGCGCGTGTCGAACCCCGAAGCGCACGCGCGCTTCGAGCAGTTCTGGGGCACGAAGCTCGATGACAAGCCCGGCTACACGGTGGTCGAGATCATGGACAAGTGCCTGGTCGACGACAGCGACCCGCACAAGATCCGCGGCATGTACATCATGGGCGAGAACCCGGCGATGTCCGACCCGGACCTCAACCACGCCCGCGAGGCGCTGTGTGCGCTGGAGCACCTGGTTGTGCAGGACATCTTCCTCACCGAAACCGCGTGGTATGCCGACGTGGTGCTGCCGGCCAGTGCCTGGCCGGAGAAGACCGGCACGGTCACCAACACCGACCGCATGGTGCAGATGGGGCGGCGCGCGCTCGACATGCCCGGCGATGCGCGCCAGGACCTGTGGATCATCCAGCAGATCGCCGCGCGCATGGGCCTCAAGTGGAACTATGCCGGCGAGGAAAGCGGCGTGGCCGCGGTCTACGAAGAGATGCGCCAGGCCATGCACGAGGCCATCGGCGGCATCAGCTGGGAGCGCGTGGCCAGCGAGTCCAGCGTCACCTATCCCTGCCTCAGCGAAGACGATCCGGGGCAGCCGACGGTGTTCATCGACAGCTTCCCCACCGATGACGGCCGCGTGAAGCTGGTGCCGGCAGACATCATCCCCGCCGATGAACGGCCGGACGTGGACTATCCCTTCGTGCTGATCACCGGCCGGCAGCTGGAGCACTGGCACACCGGCAGCATGACGCGCCGGGCCAGCGTGCTCGATGCCATCGAGCCCATCGCCACCGCGTCGCTGAACGGCGCCGACCTGCATCGCCTGGGCATCCTGCCCGGCGACACCATCACGGTGCGGTCGCGGCGCGGCGAGGTGGCGATCAGCGTGCGTCGCGACGATGGCACGCCGCCGGGCGCGGTGTTCATCCCGTTCGCCTATTACGAGGCCGCCGCCAACGTGCTGACCAATGCGGCACTTGATCCCTTCGGCAAGATCCCGGAGTTCAAGTACTGCGCCGTGGCCGTCTCGAAGGGTGGCACGCCGCCACCCTCCGTGGGCTTCCAGCGCACCCCCGAAGAGGCGCCGGTCTGAACAGGCCGCTGGTCCCGGCCGAAGCGGCCGCGCGCATCCTCGCCGCCGCCGGCACCCTGCCGGCGGAGCGCGTGCCGCTGGCGCAGGCTGCCGGTCGCGTGCTGCGCCAGCAGGTGATGGCCGAGCGGGACAATCCGCCCTTCGACCGGGTGTGCATGGATGGCGTGGCCATTGCCAGCGGCGCGTTCGCCGCCGGCACGCGCCGCTTCCGCATCGAGGGCACGCAGGCCGCTGGCGCCGTGCCGATGCGGCTGCAGTCGCCGGAGGCCGCCATCGAGGTGATGACCGGCGCGGTGATGCCGCACGACACCGACGTCGTCGTGCCGGTCGAGGAATATGACCTCGGCGATGGTCACCTCACGCTGAAGGATGAAGCCACCGGCGAGGCCTGGCGCAATGTGCAGCGTCGCGGCTCCGACAGCTCGCCGGGCGTGCCCATGCTCACCGAAGGCATGCGGCTGGGTGCCGCCGAACTGGCCACCGTGGCCTCCGCTGGCCTGCCCGAGGTGCTGGTGTCGCGCCTGCCGCGGGTCATCGTGATCTCCACCGGCGATGAGCTGGTGGAACCGGGCCAGCCCATCGCGGACCACCAGATCCGCCGCTCCAATTCCTACGCCGTGACCGCAGCGCTGCGCCTGCACGGCTTCAGCGCCACCGGCGATGAGCACCTGCGTGATGACGCGGCGCTGATGCAGCGACGGATCGGCGAGATGCTCGACAGCCACGATGTGCTGGTGCTCAGCGGGGGCGTGTCGAAGGGCAAGTTCGATTTCGTGCCCGATGCGCTGAAGGCACTGGGCGTGACCGAGAATTTCTACCAGGTGGCGCAGCGTCCGGGCCGGCCGATGTGGTTCGGTGTCGGTCCCTCCGGCCAGCTGGTGTTCGGACTGCCGGGGAACCCGGTGTCGACGCTGGTGTGCCTGGTGCGCTATGTGCTGCCGGCACTGCGACGGATGATGGCCGAGCGCAGCGCGGTGCCGGGTCGCGTGGTGATGGATGGCGCGCTGGGCGGCCGCAAGCTGACCTATTTCATGCCGGTGGTGCTGCAGCCTGCGGCCGACGCACCGGCGATGGCCAGCGCGCGGCAGCCGCAGGGTTCAGGGGACTTCCTTGCACTGGCGGGCACCGATGGCTTCGTCGAGCTGCCTCCCTTGCCCGCGGGTTATCCGGCCGGGTTCACTGCCGACTTCTATCGCTGGTAGTCCATCCATTGCGACGCGCTGCGCCCCGGCGTGGCGGGGCAAGGCGTGGCGTGGCGTGGTGTGGCCGGCGTTCAGGGCGATCCGCCAGCCGGCGCAGGCGCGATGCGTTCAAGCCGCGCCAGTTCGTCGCGTGTGTTGGCATTGGCGAACGCGGACGGCGGCGAGAATTGCAGCGTCACCGCGCCGATCTCCTCCAGCAGTCTCCAGGTGGGCGGATGCGCGCCACCGGCCAGCGCCTGCCGCAGCGCTTCAAGTGCGGTCACTGGCCAGACGGCGCACAGCGGCTGCCTGCCCTCGCTAGTCACGGCCATCGCGGCGCCGGCCGTGCCCGCTGCAACGACCAGTTGCCGGTACAGATCCGGCGGCAGCAGCGGCACATCGCACGGACTCACGGCCAGCAGGCCCGCTCCCCGGGCGGCGGCCCACTGCAGTCCCGCCTTCACGCCCGACAGCGGTCCATCCGGATCACCAGGTGCATCGTGCAGCACATGAAAGCCATGCTGTTCTGCCAGCGCGGCGGACTGCGTGCCCGGCCGCGCATTGACTGCCACGACTGCACAGGCGGCAGCCAGGCGCCGCGCCGCGCGCAGCAGCAGAGCCTCGCCATGAAATGTGGCGACGGCCTTCTCGCCGCCGAAACGGGTGGAACGTCCGCCGGCGATCACCACGCCGGCGACGTGCTGGTTGGCATCCATGACACGGGACTATATAAGTTTCCGCCATGCAAACCCCACGTGTGCTTGGCATCGTCGGCTGGAGTGGCTCGGGCAAGACCGTGCTCGTCACCCGGCTCATTCCCCACTTCGTGCAGCAGGGCCTGAAGGTCGCCACGCTGAAGCATGCGCACCATGCCTTCGACGTGGATACACCGGGCAAGGATTCATACGAGCATCGCAAGGCCGGTGCCAGCGAAGTGATCATCTGCTCGGCGCGCCGCTGGGTGCAGATGCACGAACTGCTGGACGAACCGGAACCGCAGCTGGCGGAACTGCTCGGGCGCGTCAGTCCCTGCGACCTGGTCCTGGTCGAGGGTTTCAAGCGCTCGCCGCACCCGAAACTCGAGGTGCATCGTCCAGCGTTGGGCAAGGAGCCGCTGTATCCGGGCGATGCGCGCATCCTTGCGGTGGCCAGCGATGCCCCACAGGGCACAGGGCATGCGCGCAATGTGGACCTGAACGACATCGCCGCGGTGGCGAAGCTGGTGCTGGAGCTGGCAGAGCCGCTGGATGCGGTGCGCCGTGGCCTGGAAGCGGCACCGGCACCGGAATGACCAGACCGCCGCGATGCAGCCGGCCCATATCTGCCGTCCACCGACGGATTCCCTGCTGAAACGCCGCATCCCGGATGGGATGCACAGCGTCACGAGGTGAGTCGCTCCGGATGGCTGTAGACCACCTGCTGCTCCTCGCGCGCAAAGCCCACCAGGGTCAGCCCGCAGTCGCGCGCCAGCTGCACGCCCAGCGCCGTGGGCGCCGACACGGCCACCAGCATGCGGATGCCCAATGTGGCGGCCTTCTGCACCATCTCGTAGCTGGCGCGGCTGGTGACCAGGGCAAAGCCATTCTGCATGTCCTGTCCGCTGCGCAGGCGCGCACCGATCAGCTTGTCGAGCGCATTGTGGCGCCCGACATCCTCGCGCACCTCGGCCAGCTCGCCGTTCCAGCCCACCCAGGCGGCGGCGTGCAGGCTGCCGGCGGCCTGCCCCAGCGGCTGGCGTGCGCGCAGCGCGCGCAGCGCGCCCACCAGTGCTTCGCGCGCGATCTCACCGCCTGCCGGCACCGGCGGCGGGCGACGGATGGCATCCTCGATGGTTTCTGCGCCACACACGCCGCAGCCGGTGCGGCCCGTGAGATTGCGCCGTCGCTGCAGCATCTCGCCGAGGCGCGAGCCGGTCACCGACAGGCGCAGCTCGAATTCGCCGGATGAATCATCCAGCCGCACGTCGCGGATCTCGTCCGCGCCGGCCAGCGCCTCGCTCACCGTGAAGCCCACGCCCATGTCCTCAAGGTCGCGCGGCGTGGCCATCATCACCACATGCGGGATGGAGTTGTAGCTCAGCGACACCGGCACTTCGGCCGCGACATTGTCGAGCGTTTCCTGCCAGGCGCCCTGGCGCCAGCGGCGCACGGCCAGCTGCAGCACGGGATCATCGGCCGCTGCGGCCACCGGCTCATCGCCCGCGACGGATGTCATGGCTGCTCCTGGTCGTTCAACAATGAACAACCAGTTTACCCCACCGGGTCAGGCCAGCCGGGCCAGCAGGCCCAGCAGCTGCTGCAGTTCCTTCGGGTCGAGTCGCTGCTGCGCGAAGGATTCGGCCTCCTCGGCCTGTCGGCGCAGCACCTCGACCTGCCGCTGGCCCTCGGGTGTCAGCCACAGCCCGTGGCGCCGCCGGTCCTGGTGGCTGCGCCGCCTGAGCACCCAGCCCAGTTCCTCGAGCCGGTCGATCACGGCCACCACGCTGGCCTTGTCGATGTCCAGCGCCGCGGCAATCTGGAACTGCGCAAGCCCGGGGTTCTGTTCACACAGCACCAGCGTACCGAAGCCGGCGTGGCCCACAGGTGGACCGGCGCGCGCGCGCAGGCCCTGGCGCTGCAGCACCAGCTGTGCCCTGCGCACATGGAAGGCAAGCGATCGCCCCAGCACACCCAGTTCGATGGGCTGGTCCTGCGCTGGTGCGGGAAGGAAAGCGGACACCCTGTCGGCGCCAACCTGGCTGTCGGATCGCAGCTGTGTCTGATGGCTCATGACAGGAGCAAAGCAAGACGCATGCCAGGGCAGTGGACGCGGCGCGGCAGTCAGCCAGGGCAACCGGCGTGGTTCACTCCATTGCATGCGCCGGAACGGCGCGCGGCGCGGCGCCATGCACCGTCATGGCGCATGCAGCGACGGCGGGCAACGCTGCATCATGGCTTCTGCCGTGAATCCGCAACGGCGCAGGGCAAACCTGCTGCCCGCGCCGGCGGGCTGCAGGTGCTCAGTACACCACCACCGAGCGGATCGACTCGCCCTCGTGCATCAGGTCGAAGGCCTCGTTGATGCGTGACAGGGGCAGCTTGTGCGTGATCAGCTCATCGATGCGGATCTTGCCGTCCATGTACCAGTCGACAATCTTCGGCACATCGGTGCGGCCGCGCGCGCCGCCGAAAGCCGTGCCCTTCCACACCCGGCCGGTGACCAGCTGGAAAGGCCGCGTGGAAATTTCCTGCCCGGCCTCGGCCACGCCGATGATGATCGACTCGCCCCAGCCACGATGGCAGCACTCCAGCGCCTGGCGCATCACTCTGGTGTTGCCGGTGCAGTCGAAGGAATAGTCCGCGCCGCCGTCGGTGGCATCGATGACCGCCTGCACCACCTTGTCGTCACCCACCTCGCGCGGGTTGATGAAATGCGTCATGCCGAAGGCTTCGGCCATCTCGCGTTTGGCCGGATTCACGTCGATGCCGATGATGCGGTCGGCACCCACCATGCGCGCGCCCTGGATGACGTTCAGGCCGATGCCGCCGAGGCCGAACACCGCGACGTTCGAGCCCGGCTCGACCTTTGCCGTGTAGATCACTGCGCCGATGCCGGTGGTGACGCCGCAGCCGATGTAGCAGATGGTCTCGAACGGCGCATCCTCGCGCACCTTCGCCACCGCGATTTCCGGCAGCACGGTGAAGTTCGAGAAGGTCGAGCAGCCCATGTAGTGATACAGCGTCTCGTTGCCGAGGCGGAAGCGGCTGGTGCCATCGGGCATTACGCCCTTGCCCTGGGTGGAACGGATGGCCGTGCACAGGTTCGACTTGCGCGACAGGCAGGTCTTGCAGTGCCGGCATTCTGGCGTGTAGAGCGGGATCACATGATCGCCGGGCTTCACAGTGGTGACATTGCGCCCCACCTCGCGCACGATGCCGGCGCCCTCATGGCCCAGGATCGACGGAAACACCCCTTCGGAATCCTTGCCCGACAGCGTATAGGCATCGGTATGGCACACGCCGGTGGCCTTGATCTCCACCAGCACTTCGGAAGGACCCGGACCTGCCAGCTCCACCTCATGGATCTCCAGCGGCTTGCCCGCCCCGACTGCCACGGCTGCCTGCGTCTTCATGTGTTCTCCTTGCCAAGCCTGGTTTGCAGTGAATTCGTTCCGAAGCGCAGCGCACCGGTGGCGATGCGCACCTCGATCAGGAAGCACAGCAGCGAACCGACCAGCGCGCCCATGCACACCACGAACAGCACCGCTACCACCGGTGCCGTGGGAATGGTGACGAAGGCCGCCGCGAACAGCATGGCCACCACCACCGCCACCAGCAGCGCCGCCACCGTGCCGAGCGTGATGGCGCGATTCACAAGTCGCGCGCGCCGGCCGGTGAAGCGCAGCACGTGCTGGATTTCGGCGCGATCCTCGCCGCTGGCCCCGGCCAGCTGGCCCTCGAGGTTGCGCGCGCGGTCGATGATGCGCGCCAGGCGGCTGGTCAGCATCGACAGCAGCACGCCGATGCCATTGAGCAGGAACACCGGGCCGAGTGCAAGCTGCATGGCATGCGTGACATCGGTGACCGCAAGCCGGGCCAGGTCCAGCGGGTTCATGCTGCGCCCCCGGCAATGCGGCCGTCGCGCTCCAGCAGCAGTGCGACGCGGGCCAGGTCCTCGCGGGTGTTCACGTCCGGTCCCGGCTGCGCCACCGCATCGGCGACACGGATCTGCAGTCCATGCTCCAGCGCCCGCAGCTGCTCGAGCTTCTCGAGTGACTCGAGCGGTGTGGGGCGCAACAGCGACAGCCGCCGCAGCGCCGACACGCGATAGGCGTACAGCCCGATGTGCCGGCGCGCGCCCTGGAAGCCGCGCTGGCTGACGAGGCCGGCCGGCGCCGAGTCGCGGGCGAAGGGAATCGGCGCGCGGCTGAAGTACAGCGCCCTGCCCTCTGTGTCGGTCACCACCTTGACGGTGTTCGGATCCATCAGCGACTGCACGCTGCCCAGGCGACTGGCCAGCGTGGCCATCGCGGCTTCCGGATGCGCCACCAGCAGGCCTGCGACCTGACGCAGCAGCTCCGGCGGCATCAACGGCTCGTCACCCTGCAGGTTCACCACCACGTCGTCGTCATTCCAGCCGCATTGCGCGGCCACCTCGGCAATGCGGTCGGTACCTGAGACATGGGTCACCGACGTCAGCCGGGCCTCGGCGCCGAACCGTGCCGCGGCGGCAAGAACGCGCTCGTCGTCGGTGGCGATCAGCGTCTCTGCGGCACCGGAGGCCAACGCCGCCTCGTGGACCCATTGCAGCAGAGGTCTTCCGGCCAGAGGCTGCAGCGGCTTGCCGGGCAGACGCGCCGAACCATGGCGGGCCGGGATGACGACGCGGAACATCGCGGCGTGTGTCAGCGATCGAGCAGCGGATCGTCGGCCGGCAGCACGCGTGCCTCGTTCTCGAGCATCACCGGCACGCCATCGACGATGGGAAAGGCCAGCCGGTCGGCACGACACACCAGCACGCCCGCGTCGCGCCGGTGAAGCACCGGGCTCTTGCACAGCGGGCAGGCGAGGATTTCGAGCAGTCTTGCATCGAGCACGTCATGTCCTCCGTAGCGACAGCACGCGGTCCAGCAGGCGCGCGGCGTCGGCATCCGGCAGCGCCGCCGACACCTGAAGGTAGAACAGGTCATCGCGGCCGGCCGCAAGAGCCCGGCATTTTACGGCATCCTTTTCGGTCATGACGATCCGGTGGCCGCCCGGGAAATCGAGCGCATCGCGGTCCGGCACGAAGTGATCCGGCCGCGGATGGCACAGCGGCTGCGCGCCCAGGTCGCGCAGCAGCGCGAAGAAGCGGTCAGGATTGCCGACGCCGGCCAGCGCATGCACGGTTGCGCCCTGCAGCCACTGCAGCGGCACCTCGCGGTCGCTGCCCACCTCGCGCAGCGCGGAGGGCACCAGCTGCATCGACAGCGGCCTGATGCCGGCGGGCACCACACCCTGGCGGTCCGGCCCATGCAGCACGACGAGATCGGCGGCGTGCAGGTGCGCGGCC
Organism: uncultured Steroidobacteraceae bacterium; assembly: GCA_964417875.1. Lineage (GTDB taxonomy): Bacteria > Pseudomonadota > Gammaproteobacteria > Steroidobacterales > Steroidobacteraceae > ZC4RG30. The sequence continues at coordinate 36,142 of CAYQJU010000008.1, read as the reverse complement.
GGTTCGCGCAGCGGGCCGGCGGGCAGCAGCGCACCATTGCCGAAACCGCGTGCGCCATCGATGACCAGCACCGACAGTGCACGCGCCATCCCCAGGTGCTGCAGGCCGTCATCGGCAACCACGATGTCGCAGCCTTCGGCCGCCAGCAGCCTGGCCGCCTCGGCGCGGCGCACGCCCACTGCAACCGGGCAACCGGTGCGGCGCGCCAGCATCAGCGCCTCATCGCCGACCAGCGTGGCCGCGTCGCCCGGCTGCACCCGGCGGGCCGCACGCTGCCGGCCACCATAGCCGCGCAGCACGATGCCGGGGATGCGCCCCTGCTCGCGCAGCCGCGCGGCCAGCCACATTGCCAGCGGCGTCTTGCCGGTGCCGCCAGCCGTGAGGTTGCCGACCACCACCACCGGCACGCCGGCCTGCGACACGGGCAGCAGCCCGGCCGCATAGGCGCGATGCCGCAGCCCGCCCAGCACGCCATACAGGAAGGACAGCGGACGCAAGGCCCAGTGCGGCCGATCGCGGTACCAGCAGCGCTCGATGCGGGCGGCCAGTCCGCCTCGTTCAGGCATTGAACTGCAGCTGGCAGAGCTGGCGATACAGGCCATCCTGTTCCAGCAGGCTGGCATGCGTGCCCGACTGCACCACGCGCCCCTGGTCCAGCACCACGATGCGGTCAGCCTGCTCGACCGTGGCCAGGCGATGTGCGATGACCAGCGTGGTGCGTCCGGCGGTGAGGCGCGCCAGTGCATCCTGCACCTGGCGCTCGGATTCGGCGTCGAGTGCCGAGGTCGCCTCATCGAGGATCAGTACCGATGCATTGCGCAGCAGCGCGCGTGCAATGGCGACCCGCTGGCGCTGCCCGCCAGACAGCAGCCCGCCGCGCTCGCCCACCGGGGTATCAAGGCCCAGCGGCAAGTGCGCAGCGAACTCCATCACATGCGCCGCATGCGCGGCTTCGAGCACGGCGGCTGCATCGGCTTGCTCCATGCCCAGCGCAATGTTCTCGCGCAGTGTGGCGTCGAAAAGTTGCACGTCCTGGCCGACATAGGCGATCTGGCGACGCAGGTCGGCGAGGCGGTACTCGCGCACATCCACGCCATCCAGGCGCACGCGGCCGGACTGCGGGTCATGCAGGCGCGGCAGCAGCCCGAGCAACGTGGACTTGCCGGCGCCGGAGCGCCCCACCAGCGCCACGGTCTCGCCCGGGGCCACACCGAGGGACACCGAATCGAGCACCGGCTCGCGCGCGCCCGAATAGGCAAAGTGCACCTGCTCGAAGTCGATGCGGCCTGCAGCGCGTGCCAGCGGCCGATTTCCACCATCCGGCTCACGCGGCAGGTCGAGCACCTCGAAGATGCCCATGCCGGCGGCAATGCCCTGCTGCAACGGCCCGCCCACATTCACCAGCCGGCGCAGCGGAGACATCAGCAGCAGCATCGCGGAGATGTAGCTGACGAACTCGTTCACCGGCACGCGATTGGCGACCACGCGCGACAGGGCGAAGGCCAGCACCGCGGCCAGCGCCAGTGCGGCCACCATCTGCACCACCGGATTGCTGGCGGCGCGGACACGCAGCAGGCGCTGGTGGTTGCGGCGATTGTGCTCGTTCACGGCTTCAAAGCGCTGCCGCTGCGCCGGCTCGGCATTGCTGGTCTTGATCAGCCGGTGGGCGCCCAGTGATTCCTGCGCCACGCGCGTGAAGTCGCCCATCGACTGCTGGATGCGCGCGCTGTGGCGACGGAAGCGGCGGTTGATGCCGCCCAGCACCCAGCCGATCAACGGCGCGGCCACCAGCACCAGCAGCGTGAATTGCCAGGACTTGTAGAACATGAAACCCAGCAGGCCGAGCAGCACCAGTGAATCGCGGATGATCACGCCGATGGATGTGGTGGCGGCCTCCGCCACCTGTTCGGCGTCATAGACCAGCCGCGACAGCGCGCGGCCGGACGGCTGCGCGTCATACCATGCCGTCGGCAGATGCAGGTATTGCGCGAACAGGTCGCGGCGGATCGCCTTGACCACATGGCGCCCCACCCTGGCCGGGAAATAGGTGGCCAGATAGTCGCCCAGCCCGCGCAGCAGGAACAGCAGCAGCACACCCAGTGGCACTGCCCACACCACGCGCGGGTCCGGTTCGACGAAGGCATGCTTCAGGAAGCGGTCGATGAACCACGCGGTGCCGGCATCGGTGGCGGCATACAGCGCCATGCCCAGCACGCCGACCATGAACTGCGCACGCCAGGGCCTCGCATAACCCAGCAGCCGGCCATAGACGGCCCTTGCCTCTGCCGCGGACGGCAGCGGCGCGGTCATGGAGCCGGATCGGCCTGGATGGTGGCAATGTCCAGCTGCGCGAAACCCATCCGCCCGAGCACGTCCATTGCCGTGACCACCGACTGGTGGGTGGCGCGCGCGTCGGCGCGCAGCACCACGTGCGCATCACGGGATTCACCGGCAGTCTCGGCCACCGCGCGCCGCAGCGTGTCGCGGCTGGAGTTGGCGAGGTCGCGTTCGTTGACACGATAGCTGCCCTGCTCGGTGACGGTGACCACGATGCGCTCGGCGGGACCCGGCCGTGGCGATTCGACCGCGGCGGGCAGCTGCACCTTCATGCGTCCCTCGTCGATGAAGGTCGACGAGAGCATGAAGAAGATCACCAGCATCAGCACCACGTCGATCAGCGAGATCAGGCTGATCTCCGGATCCTCGCGGCGCGCCTCCTTGAGCTTCAAGCCGGCTCCCGCCCCGGCGATGACATGCGGTCATTCAGCGCATCGGCGAAACGCACCACGTCCTTCTCGATCTGCACCACGGTGCCATCGACGCGGCCGCGCAGGTAGCGGTAGGCGACGTAGGCGGGAATGGCCACCATCAGCCCGAACGCGGTGGTGAGCAGCGCCTCGGAGATGCCCCCGGACAGCGCGCGCGGATCGCCCAGGCCGCCGGAATAGATGACATTGAAGGCCTTGATGATGCCAGTCACCGTGCCCAGCAATCCCAGCAGCGGCGCGACGCCGGCGATGGTGCCCAACGTGTTCAGGAAGCGGTCCAGTTCGTGGGCCACGTGACGGCCGGCATCCTGGATGCGCTCCATCATCACCTCGCGCGGACGGTGCCGGTGCTGCAGGCCGGTGGCGAGGATCTTGCCCAGCGGCGAGTTGGTCTCGAGGGCGGCGATGACCTTGTCGTTGACCTGGCCGCTTTCAACCAGCGCCCAGATGCGTCGCGTGAGCTCCGGTGGCATCACGCGTCGCTGCTGCAGGGTCCACATGCGCTCGGCGACGATGGCCGCAGCAATGATCGAACAGAGGGCGATGGCCCACATGAAGGGCCCGCCGGCCTGGAACAGTTCCCACATGGGTTCGGATCATAGCCGATGGCTGCGGCGCTGGCGGATGCCGCGGGCATCCATCACCAGCCGCCGCGTCTCGCCGGGTGCCGCGGCAAGCGCCGTGGCCCCGGCGCCGCCCAGGCGCAGTTCGGCATCACCGGCGGTCACGCGCAGCAGGCATTGCCGCCCGTCATCGCTGGCATCCATTGCGAAGGCCAGTCCATCCCGCTGCCATTGCTCCGTGCCGCAGGTTTCCATCTCGGGAGGCGCGGAGCGCGCCGGCGGCAGCAGCGTGCGTTCCACATCGATGAAGGCGACGCCCAGCGCCAGCGCCGCCTGCGTGTCGCGCGTCAGGCTGCCGGGCAGCCACAATGCCAGCTGCGCATGCCCCGCCGCACGCAGCAGCGGCAGCACATGGCGACTGAAAGCGCGGCCGCGTGCGCCGAAGCTCTCGCCGGTGCCCCACAGCAGCAGCTGCCCGCGGGTCCGCAGCAGCACCACCTGCGCGCTGGCATCGGGCACGTCGATCCACACCTCACCGGCGCGTGGTCGCGGTTCACGCAGCACGAACACCGACAGCAGCAGCAGCATCGCTGCGGCGCGCCGCAGCGGCTGCACCGGCAGCAGCACCAGCAGCACGGCCGGCGCGGCCACCAGGTACCAGGTGAGCGGCACCTGCGCATGCCACAACGCGCCGGGCAGTCCCGCGCACCAGGTGAGGAATGGCCACAGCAGCGCGCACACCCACGCGGCCAGATCCACCAGCAGGTCGCCGCACCAGCCGGCGAGGCCACCAGGCAGCAGATAAGAGGCCGTGGCCAGCAGCACCGGCGGCACCAGCAGCAGCGTGAACACCGGGATGGCCAGTGCATTGGCCAGCAGCCCCACCGCGGAGAAGGTGCCGAAGATCGCCACCGTTACCGGCAGCAGCGCCAGGCTCACCAGCCATTGCACGCGAACCGCGGTGCGCAGCGGCGCACCCGGCGACAGCCGTGCACCGGCCAGCATCACGATGGCCCCAACCGCCAGGAACGACAGCCAGAAGCCGGCGCTGAGCGCCGCGAATGGATCAAACAGCAGCACCGCCCACACGGCCGCGGCGACGCTGAAGGCCGGCGTGGCACAGCGCGAGCACTCGCGCACCACCAGGAACGCGGCCAGCATCACCACGGTGCGCTGCGCGGGCACCGAGAAGCCCGACAGCAGTGCATACAACAGCGCCATCACGATGCCGACCATCGCGGCGAACAGCTCGCGGCGCGGAACCAGCGGCGACACAGGCAACCGGTGCCACAGCCGGCGCGCAGTGGCCATGCTCAGCATGGCGAAGAAGGTGACATGCATGCCGGAGATCGCGACCAGATGCGTGATGCCGGTGGCATTGAACACCTGCCACTGCCGCGTGGAGACCTCGCCGGTGACGCCGACGGCCAGCGCCGCCAGCAGTGAAGCGGCGGAAGGGTCGGCAATGCGGTCGGAGATGCGACGCGCCAGCCGCGCGCGCAAGCCATCGAGGCCGCCGCCGGAGGCGCTGATGCGCTGGTTGAACGGCCCCTCGACCAGGCGCGCCTGCGCACTGATGCGATCGCGCATCAGCAGGCGGCGCTGTGCGGCATCGCGTGGCGGATCGAAACGCAATGCGTACTGCCACGACTCGCCGGGTGCGGGAGCCTCCATGCTGGCCGGCAATCGCACCCGCCAGCGCTGCGCGGGCCAGCCGGGCTGCCGCGGAAAAGCGATCGCCGCATCGAATTGCCAGCCGGATTCATCCAGCGCCGGCACGCCCTGGATGCGCGCCTCGACCATCACCCGTTCGCCTGACTGCAACGGCGGCAGCAGCGTGACCTGCCCCACTGCATGCAGCGCGCAGGCGGCACCCATCAGCGCCGGCAGAGCGATGCGCAGCGGACGCCACCATAGCATCGGCAGCAGCGGTGGCAGCAGGTACCACACCGGAATGCGCTGCCAGTCGGCGGGCATCCACAACACGGCCAGGATTCCTGCCAGCAGCAGCAGACTGCGCATTAGCGCTCCATTAACGATGCGCAAGGCACGCGATGCGCCGGCGCGTGGCCTGCTAGTCTTGCGCCGCATGCCGCGCCAGTTGTTCCTCAAAATCCGGCCGATCGCCCAGAAACTGCGCAGCACCCGGCTGTTCCGCCTGCTCGGCCCGAAGCTAGGCGACTCGCGCCTGTGGTCGCTGAACCGCCGCGCCATCACGATGGCCTTCGGAACCGGCGTCGCGATCAGCTTCATCCCGCTGCCGGCACAGCTGCCGCTGAGTCTGCTGGCCGCGATGCTGTGGCGCCTGAACGTGCCAACGCTGGTGCTCACCTCCACCATCGTCAATCCCGTCACGGCACTGCCGATCTATTACTTCGCGTACCGGGTGGGCGCCTTCCTGCTCGGGGTCGAGCCCGGCGGATTCGATTTCGAGTTCAGCTGGGCCTGGCTGCAACATGGCCTCGGCGCGATCTGGAAGCCCTTCCTGCTGGGTTGCCTGGTCTGCGCCACGGTGGGCGGCTATGTGGGGTACCGGACGCTGGAGCTGATGTGGCGCATCAGCACGATGAATCGCAAGATTGCGCGGCGCAGTGCCGCCGCGCAGAAGCGCTACCCGCCGCTGTAGCAGCGGGCGATCATTCCAGGGTCACCCCCCCGGGGCGGCGATCGGGATGCGCGCGCGCGGCCGGTGCGCGTCAGGCCGGCGCTGCGGTCCCTTCCTGCAGCCGTCCTCCATGCAGCACCAGGCGGCGTTCCATGCGTGCTGCAAGTCGTTCGTCATGCGTCACCACCACAAGGCTGGTGCCGCGCTCGCGATTCAGCTCCAGCATCAGCTCGAACACCTGCGCGGCATTGACGCCATCGAGGTTGCCGGTGGGTTCATCCGCCAGCACCAGCGCAGGTTCGGTGACCAGTGCGCGCGCCACCGCCGCGCGCTGGCGCTCGCCGCCCGACAACTGGTGCGGCCGGTGCCCGAGACGCGCCCCAAGACCGACACGCTCCAGCAGTGAACGCGCCCGACGCTCGGCTTCGATGGCCCGCTCGCGCCGCACCAGCAGGGGCATCGCGACATTCTCGAGCGCGGAGAACTCCGGCAGCAGGTGGTGGAACTGGTAGACGAAGCCGAGCTGCCGATTGCGCAGCTCGCAGCGCTCGCGCTCTGCCAGCTGATGGATGTCACGACCGGCGACTTCCACCGTGCCTTCATCGGGGCGGTCGAGCCCCCCCAGCACCTGCAGCAGCGTGGTCTTGCCCGAACCGGACGCGCCCACGATCGCCAGGCGTTCACCACGCGCGATCATGAGGTCGACCCCGGTGAGCACGGCCAGCTCGCCGCCGCCCTCGCGGAAACTGCGCCGCACGCCGCACGCGGCCAGCACCGGCTCAGTCATGCCGCAGCGCCTGCGCCGGCAGCACGCGCGAGGCGCGCCACGCCGGATAGAGGGTGGCCGCCAGGCACAGCAGCAGCGCCACCACTGCCACCTGCAACACATCGCCCATCTGCACCCGGGCGGGAAGATCGCTCATGAAGTACACCTTCGCGTCGAGGAACTGCGTGCCGGTGACCCGCTCGAGCAGGTGCACCAGCGATTCAAGGTTCGTGGCCAGCAAGGCGCCCAGCGCCAGTCCGCTGGCGACGCCGGCAATGCCGATCCAGGCGCCCTGTACGCCGAACACGCGCAGGATGTTGGCGGGTCCGGCGCCGAAGGTGCGCAGGATGGCGATGTCGGACTCCTTGTCTTTCACCACCATCACCAGCGTGGCCACGATGTTGAACGCCGCGATCGCGACGATCATCGACAGGATCACAAACAGCAGCGACTTGGTCATCTGGATGGAGCGGAAGAAGTTCGGGTGGATGCGGGTCCAGTCGCTGATCATGTAATTGCGGCCCAGCTGCGCCGACAGGTCTTCGGCGACACTGCGCACCACGGCCGGCGCCGCCAGCGGATCATGCAGCGCCAGGCGCACGCCCGACATGGCATCGCCGAAGCGCAGCAACCGGGCGGCGTCCTGCACATGCACCAGCGCAAGGTACCGGTCGTATTCATACATGCCGGAGGAGAACAGGCCCGCCACCTCGAAGCGGCGCATGGGCGGCACCACACCGGCCGGCGTCACATTGCCTTGCGGGACCACCACCACCACGCTGTCCCCGACCTGCACGCCCAGTTCGCCGGCGAGCACATCGCCCAGGATGATGCGGTAGTCGCCGCCTGCAAGGTCCGTCAGGCGGCCCGTGGTGATGACATTCGCCAGGCCGCCGATGCGTTGTTCCACTTCCGGATCGATGCCCCGCAGCTCCGCGCCGGCCATGATGTCGCCGTCGACCGGTGCGAACATGGCCTGCGACTGGATGTATGGTGCGGCATCGCGCACCGCCGGCGCGGCCAGCGCATGCTCGCGCGCCTGCCGCCAGTCGGGCATGGTCCGCTCCGTGCCCATCACCATGCCATGCGAGGTGACCGACAGGATGCGCGCGCGCAGTTCCTGCTCGAAGCCATTCATCACCGACATCACGACCACCAGCACCGCCACACCGAGCATCAGTCCGACCACGCTGATGGCGGTGATGAAGGACAGGAAGCCGCGACGATGCCCCGACCGCAGGTAACGGGTGCCGATCAGCCATTCATATCGGCCGCGAATCGCCATCATTCGTACCGCAGCGCTTCGGCCGGTGACACCGCCGAGGCGCGCAATGCCGGATAGATGGTGGCCAGGGCGGTCAGCAGCAGCGCGCTGCCGGCCACCAGCCAGACATCGGAGCGGTGCAGCTCGGAGGGCACCTCGGTGATGTAGTAGACATCGGCATCGAACACCGAGATGCCGGCCACGTCATACAGCACATCGAGGATCGGGCCGACGTTGCTGGCGATCAGCACGCCCAATGCCACACCGGCGGCAACGCCCAGCCAGCCGATCATCAGTCCCTGGGTGACGAAGACGCCAGCCACCGTGCGCGGCGCGGCGCCAAATGTGCGCAGGATGGCGATGTCGGTGCGCTTGTCGGTGACCACCATCACCAGCATCGCAACGATGTTGAATGCCGCCACGGCGACCACCAGCAGCAGGATCAGCGCCATCATCGTCTTCTCAATGCGGATGGCACGGAAGTAGCTGGCGTGCTCCTGGGTCCAGTCGGTGATCTTCAGCCCCGTCCACTGGCCGGCGAGCTCCCCGCGCAGCATCGCGGCAACCTCAGGCGCACCCAGCACATCGTCGAGGCGCAGGTTCAGTCCCTCGGCATGACTGCGCGCCGCGCCCAGTCCCTGCATCACCCCGAGCGTGACATAGGCCAGCGAGGCGTCGTGATCCTCGATGCCGGCCTCGAACAGGCCCACCACCGTGAACTGGCGCAGGCGGAATTCGGGCAGCGCGCCGCCGTCCTTCACCGGCACCAGCAGGCGAATCGCGTCCCCGGGCAGCAGCCCGAGCATGTCCGCCACCTGGATGCCGATCACGACACCATCGGTGTCGTCCATCGCATCGAGGCTGCCCTGCAGCAGCAATGACTGCAGTTCCTCCAGGGTCAGCGCATCGGCGCCGCGCAGCGTCAGCGCCGTTGCCTCCGGCTCGCGCACGGCCAGCACCTGCAGTTCGGCATGCCGCTCGACACCTGCGCCGGGCAAAACGGCCGAAACCTGCTGCCGCAGGCGATCCCAGTCGGGCGCATCGGCTTCCGGCGCCGTGATGCGCACCGGCGCGGTCAGCGCCAGCAGCCGGTCACGCAGCTCCGACTCGAAGCCGTTCATCACCGACAGGATCACGATCAGCGCGGCCACGCCGACGCTGACACCGGCCAGCGACACCCAGGTGATGAAGGACACGAAATAGCGGTGCGCACGCGCTCGCGCGTAGCGCAGGCCGATGTACAGGGGCAGCGGATGGAACATGCGAAGTACCGCATTCAAGCATGGAGAGGTCCATTTGGCGACGCAATTCACGAAATTGCAGCGCCGGCGCGGCGCAACGGACCAGCCTGCCGGGGTGCTGATATATTCGGCTGCCATGAGAACCGCAATGGCATTGACGCTGGTGCTCGCCGCCTCGCCGCTGGCCGCCGAAACCGTGGTGATCGATGGCCAGGTCGCGCTGCGTGCCGCCTCGGTCGAACTGCCCCGCCGCGGCGTGACGATGGAACAGGTGCAGCAGCGTTTCGGGGAGCCCACGGCGCGTCATGCCGCCGTCGGCCAGCCGCCGATCACCCGCTGGGACTACGCGGGCTTCAGCGTCTATTTCGAACACCGGCACGTGATCCACGCCGTCGCCCACGGCGGCTGACGCAGGAATCGGCCGACCCTGCGCTTGCGCTGCCCATGGCGGCGCGAAGCGGCTATGCTGCGCGCCCTCCGCACCGCCATCCCGTATCGATGACCCTGTTTCCCGTTCCCGCGCCGCCCGCCCCGGGCACCGGACTGCGGCGCTGGCCGCCGCTGCATTCAAGTGGACGCGCGCTGGCGCTGGCCATGGCGGCGCGCAGGGATCCGCGCCTGTGGGTGGTGCTGGTGGAGGATGCGCGGCGCCTGGACCAGCTGCGGCGCGAGCTGGAATTCTTCGCCGGCCCCGACCTGCCGGTGATGGAGCTTCCCGACTGGGAGGTGCTGCCCTACGACCGCTACTCGCCGCTACCCGACCTCGTTTCCGAACGCATCGCAACGCTGGCGCGCCTGCCCTCCATGCGACACGGGCTGCTGCTGGTGGGTACCGGGACTTTGCTGCAGCGGCTGCCGCCGCTGCCCTACATCGCAGGACGTGCATTCGACCTGGCCGTGGGCGAGCAGTTCTCGATGGCACGGGTCAGCGAGCAGCTCGCCGCCGCCGGCTACAGCCATGTCGCCCAGGTGGGCGTGCCCGGCGAATTCGCGCTGCGCGGCTCGCTGTTCGACGTGTTTCCGATGGGCCATGAGCAACCACTGCGCATCGACCTGTTCGACGATCGCATCGACTCGATCCGCCACTTCGACCCGGACACGCAGCGATCACTCGAGACGCTGCCGCGCGTGCGCCTGCTGCCGGCGCGCGAGGTGCCGTTGGACGAGGACAGCGTGCTGCAGTTTCGCCGCCGCTACCGCACGCGCTTCGAAGGCGATCCGACCCGCTCGGACATCTATCGCGGCGTGCGGCCGAACACGGCACCGCCGGGCATCGAGTTCTACCTGCCACTGTTCTTCGAGACGACCAGCGGCCTGTTCGACTACCTGCCGCGCGACTGCGTGCTCGCCGTGCCGGAAGCATTGCCGGACAACCTGGCATCGGTGTGGCAGGACATCCTCGACCGTCACGAGGACCTGCGGCATGACATCGAGCATCCGGTGCTCGACCCTGCGGAACTGTACTTCGAGCCCGAGGGCATGCTTGCCGCGATCCGCGGCAAGGCGCGCGTGGAACTGGCCACCGAAAGTGGCCACGCCGCCGGCGGCGCCATCGAAACCAGCGACGGACCGGCGCTGCAGCTGTCGCCACCACCGGCACTGAGCCTGGACGCGCGCGCCGAGACGCCACTGGCGCCACTGGCCGGACTGCTGGCCGGCTATCCCGGACGGGTACTGATTGCCGCGGATTCCCCGGGCCGGCGCGAACTGCTGCAGGACCTGCTGCGCGGCGCCGGCATCAAGCATGACCACGTCGGCAGCTGGCAGCAGTTCCTGGATTCGGAATCGCGCACCGCGCTGACCACCGCGCCGGATGTGGGTGGTCTCACCTGCGAAGCGCCAAAGCTGATGCTGCTGGCCGATGGCGAAATGTTCGGCCGGCATGCGCAGCAGGAGCGGCGCCGCCGCCGCACGCAGCTGGACCCGGCCGCCATCCTGCGCGACCTGCAGACGCTGCTGCCGGGCGCGCCGGTGGTGCACGAGGAATATGGCGTCGGCCGCTATGTGGGTTTGATGCCGATGCAGGTGGCCGGCCAGGACAGCGAGTTCCTGGTGATCGAGTACGCCGGCCAGGACCGCATCTACGTGCCGGTGGGCGCACTGCACCTGGTCAGCCGCTACACCGGCGCATCAGCCGATGCCGCGCCGTTGCACAAGCTGGGTTCGGAACAGTGGGCGAAGGCGCGCCGCCGCGCCGCCGAGCAGGTTCGCGACGTGGCCGCCGAACTGCTCGACCTGTATGCGCGCCGCCAGGCACGCCGCGGCACCCCGCTGCGGGCCGACGAGAAGGACTATCGCGCCTTTGCCGCCGGCTTCCCGTTCGAGGAAACCGCCGACCAGGGCGATGCCATCGAAGCGGTGGTGGAGGACCTGGCCAGCGAGCGGCCGATGGACCGGGTGGTGTGCGGTGATGTGGGCTTCGGCAAGACCGAGGTGGCGATGCGCGCCGCGTTCGTCGCCGTGCAGGCCGGCTACCAGGCGGTGGTGCTGGTGCCCACCACGCTGCTGGCCGAACAGCACACGGCCAATTTCCGCGACCGCTTCGCGGACCTGCCGGTGCGCATCGAATCGCTGTCGCGCTTCAGGTCGGCCAAGGCCTCCGGCGCCATCCTCGGCGACATTGCCGAGGGTCGCATCGACATCCTCGTCGCCACGCACCGCCTGCTGCATGCAGAGCCGAAATTCCGCAGGCTCGGGCTGGTGATCGTCGACGAGGAGCACCGCTTCGGCGTGCGCGACAAGGAGCGGCTGAAGGCGCTGCGCGCCGAGGTGCACGTGCTGACGCTGACCGCAACGCCCATCCCGCGCACGCTGAACATGGCGATGGGCGGCTTGCGCGACCTGTCGCTGATCACCACGCCGCCCGCCGGGCGCGTGGCGATCCGCACCACTGTCGGTGAATGGCACGCGCCCACCATCCGCGAGGCGGTGATGCGCGAGCTGCGCCGCGGCGGCCAGATCTACTTCGTGCACAACGAGATCAACACCATCGAGAAGGTGGCTGCCGATCTTGCGAAGATCGCGCCGGAGGCGCAGATCCGCATCGGCCACGGCCAGATGCGCGAGCGCGAGCTGGAACAGCTGATGATCGATTTCTACCACCGTCGCTTCGACATCCTGCTGTGCACCACCATCATCGAGAGCGGCATCGACGTGCCCACCGCCAACACCATCCTGATCAACCAGGCCGACCGGCTGGGCCTTGCGCAGCTGCACCAGCTGCGCGGCCGCGTCGGCCGCTCGCATCACCGTGCCTTCGCCCACCTGATGGTGCCGTCGCTGAAGGCGCTGTCCGAGGATGCGCAGCGACGGCTCGAGGCCATCGAGTCGATGGAGGAACTGGGTTCGGGCTTCGTGCTGGCCACGCATGACCTGGAGATCCGGGGCGCCGGTGAGTACCTCGGCGAGGCGCAGAGCGGCGAGCTGTCCGAAGTCGGGCTGACGATGTACATGGACATGCTCGAGGCCACCGTGCGCGCGCTGAAGGCCGGCAAGGATCCGGCCGACATCCCGGCCACCACCGCCACCGAAGTGAACCTGCACCTGCCGGCACTGCTGCCCTCCGACTACATCGCCGATGTGCAGACCCGGCTGGCGCTGTACAAGCGCATCTCGGCGGCCGAAGACAATGCGGCGCTGGATGACCTGCAGACCGAGGTGGGCGACAGATTCGGCGCCCTGCCCGAGGCCGCGCAGCGCCTGTTCCATGTGGCACGGCTGACCCGGCGCGCGCGCGCGGCGGGCATCCGCCGCATGGATGTCGGGCCGCAGGCCAGCTTCGTGATGTTCGAGCCGGACAACCACGTCGATCCGGGCACGGTGATCCGGCTGATCCAGCGCGAGCCGAAGACCTGGAAGCTCGAGGGGCAGCTGAAACTGCGCATTGCGCTGGGAGCCGAGCCGCCACGGCGCCTTGAGCTCGCCACCTGGATCCTGGACCGGCTGCGGCCAGAGGCCGCGTCATGACAGCACCGGCACGCTGGCCTAGAATGCCGGCGATGAAGACGCTGCACGGCATCGCCCGCCGCATCGCCCTGGCTGTGGCCCTGCTCGGGCTCGCCCTGCCGGCGCTGCCGCAGACCCCCGCCTACTCGGTTGAGATCGTGGTGTTCCGCAATGACGGCAACACCGGCGCGCTCGACCCTGGTGCGCCCCGCCCCGTTTTCACCCGCGACGACGTGGTGCCGGTGCCGGCGGCATCGGGCAAGCTCGGCGGTGCGGTCGCGGCATTGAACCGCAATGGCCTGCGCGTCATCGGCCAGGCCTCCTGGCGGCAGGAACCCACGGCATGGAGCTCGCGGCGCGGCGTGTCCGCGGCGCGCCTGGGCATTCCCGGCGTCACCGGCAAGGTGATATTCGAGCGCCAGCGCCTGCTGCACCTGGGCGTCGACCTGGTGGTCGAAGATGGCGGCCGGCGCTACCGCATCGACGAAATGCGCCAGATCAGGACCGACGAAATCCAGTACTTCGACCACCCCGCGGTGGGCGTGATCGCCGTCGTCACCGGCGGCTGATCAGTCCGGCGCCTGGTTCAGGCCGCCGCGCATCACGGCCTTCGCTTCCGTCAGCGCATGCTCTGCGCGCTCGGCCAGCCGGTCGGGTCCTTCTTCATCACGACCCGGCGTCACGGTGGCAAGACTGGCGGTCACGGTGACGAACTTCTGCAGCGGCGAGCGCGGATGATGGATGCGCATCTCGGCGATGCGCCGCACATTCGCGGCCGCATGCTCGACGATGCGCGCCACGCCCTGCCCGTCGCGATGCACCGCCAGCACGGCGATGCAGCCATCGCGCCACACGCCCACCACATCGGCGCCGCGGCGGAAGCCACTGGCGATGCTGCGTGCGATGCGCTTCAGGCAGGCATCGCCGCCGATGCGTCCGTATGTGGCGTTGTAGCTGGCCAGTGCATCCACATCGAACAGCGCCAGGGTCAGCGGCTGGCCATCGCGGCGCGCGATGCGCCACTCACGCGCCATCAGCTCGCGGAACCACTCGCGCGAGGAGAGGCCCGTGACGCGATCCTCGCGCAGCCACACCGGCACCCCCTCGGGGCGATCGGTCTGCTTCAGCCGCGCCGTCATGTCGTGGCAGTAGGCCACCAGGTGCGTGACGCTGCCGTCGGCGGCGCGCAGCGGCTGCACCGACAGCTCGTTCCAGAACAGCTCGCCGTTCTTGCGGTAATTGCGCAGCAGCACGCGCGTGGGCTCGCCCTGGGCAAAGGCCTCGCGCAGCCGCGCCACCGATTTCTGGTCCTCGTCGGCGCCGTGCAGCAGCCGCAGGTTCGAGCCCACCACTTCGACCGCGTCATAGCCGGTCATCTTCTCGAAGGCGGCATTGACATAGACCACCGGCTGGTCGGGCGCGCGCGCATCACAGATCGCAACGCCTTCGGGCGCGCGGTCGACCACCTGCTGGATCAGTGAAGGGTCCATCTGCTGCATGGCATTGTGCCGCACGGGTCAGGTCAGCGTCAGTTCCGGGGGACGCCCGCAGCGCGCCAGCCAGTCGCGGGCCTGCTGCCACGCCGTGGAGGCCAGCAGCGTGTCACGGGTCGGGGCTTCGCGACCCCGCATCAGGCGGACGCGGGCCTGGCTGGCCGGACCCGGCACCGAGCGCAGTCCGTCGAGCAGCGCGATGACGCTCTCGCGGCGGTTGCACACCGGCAGCACATCGCAGCCGGCAGCCAGCGCCCGCTCCGCGCGCTCGACGATGCCGCCGGCGGCGCTGGCGCCTTCCATGGTCAGGTCATCGGCAAACACCACGCCGCGGAAACCGAACTCGCCGCGCAGGATGTCGGTGACCCAGCGCCGCGAGAAGCTGGCCGGCACCTCGTCGACGGCCGGGAACAGCACATGCGCCATCATCACCGCGGCCAGTTCGTTGGGGATCAGGCGCCGGTACGGCAGCAGGTCCTGTGTGAGGTCGGTCAGCTCGCGGCGGTCGACGGGCAGCGCCAGGTGCGAGTCGGCCACCACCGCGCCATGGCCGGGAAAGTGCTTGGCCGTGGCGGCCATGCCGGCCTCGCGCATGCCGGCCACCGCCGCCAGTGCCAGCTTCGCCACGGTTCCGGCGTCGCTGTGGAAGGCGCGGTCGCCGATGATCTCCGACACGCCATAGTCGAGGTCGACGCAGGGCGCGAACGAGAAGTCGATGCCCACAGCGCGCAGCTCGGCGGCCATCAGCCAGTTCAGCGCGCGCGCCATCGCCACGCCCTGGCGGGCATCCAGGTCATGCTCCTGGCCCACCCGCCGCATCGGCGGCAGCACCGAGAAACCCTCGCGGAATCGCTGCACGCGACCGCCTTCGTGGTCCACGGCCACCAGCAGTGGCGGCGAGCGAAGCGCGCGGATCTGCGCCACCAGCGCGGCCAGCTGCGCGGGATCCGCATAGTTGCGGCTGAACAGGATCACGCTGCCCACCAGCGGATGGCACAGCACATCCCGGTCTTCCGGCGCGAGCTCGCGACCGGCGACATCGACCATCAGCGGACCCAGCGTCATGCGTCCCTGCTGCCTCTCTTCTTTGACTTCGGGGGCGGCCCATCGAGGATGGCCACCGACTCTACATGGCTCGTGTGCGGAAACATGTCGACGATACCTGCGCTGCGCAGCGAAAAACCATGCTCTGATACCAGAATTCCAAGGTCGCGGGCGAGGCTGCCGGGATGGCAGGACACATAGGCCAGACGCCGGGGCGCAAGCCTGGCCAGCGCCGGCAGCACGTCCATCGCACCGGTGCGGGGTGGATCGACCAGCACATGCGAGTAGCCGGCGCCGCCGGACAATGACAGGCAGCGCTCCGCGGCGGCCTCGCCGGCGAGGTCCGCAACATGGAAATGCGCGTTGGCCAGCCCGTTGGCCGAGGCATTGGCGCGCGCCCGCGCCACCAGTCCCGCATCGCCTTCGATGCCGACCACCCGCGCAGCCTTGGTGGCCATCGGCAGGGTGAAATTGCCGAGGCCGCAGAACAGGTCCAGCACCACCGAGGATGCGTCCAGCCCCAGCAGCTCGATGACCCGATCCACGAGGCGCTCGTTCATCGCGCCATTCACCTGGATGAAATCCGCCGGTTCGAAGGCCAGCTTCACCCCGTGGCCTGGCAGCCCATACCAGAGCTGCGGCATCTCGCCGGCCACCGGTTCCAACGCATCCGGCCGGCCCGCCTGCAGCAGGATGCGCAGGCCATGCCGGCGTTCGAATTCGAGCAGCAGCGCGCGATCGGCGTCCGACAGCGGCTCGAGCACGCGCAACACCAGCACCGTCAGCGCATCCCCGACGGCCACCTCCACCTGCGGGATGCGCGTCGGGACCGACAGCTGCGTGACCAGCCGCGAGAGCTCCACGACCAGCGTGCCCACCTCCGGACGCAGCACCGGGCAATGCTCCACCTCGGCCACATAGCTGCTCATCTTCTCGCGGAAGCCCACCAGCGAGCGGCCCTTGCTGTGCACGAAGCGCGCCCCCAGGCGCGCACGACGGCGGTAACCCCAGGGCTCGCCGGCCAGCGGCGGCAGCCATTCGGCCGGCTCCACCTTGCCGATGCGTCGCAATGCCTCGCGCAGGCCGGCCTCCTTGACGCGCCGCTGCGATTCAGGCGCGAGGTGCTGCAGCGAGCAACCGCCGCAAATGCCGAAGTGCCTGCAATGCGGCGTGATGCGATCGGCCGCCGGCTCGAGTACGGTGAGCAGCTCCGCCTCGTCATGGCTGCGCTGGCGGCGCCGGATGCGGTATTCCACCAGCTCCCCGGGCAGTGCACCGGCGACAAACACGGTCTTGCCGGCATCGCGCACCACGCCCCAGCCCTCGTGATTCAGCGACTCCACGCGGCCGGTGGCGGCGATGCTCACTGCGGCGCTGTGGCGGGCCATGCGGCCAGGAACTCCTGGTGATGGGTGGCCCCGGAGGCGGCCAGCAGCTCGCGCACGCGCGCGCATTCGTCACGATGGCCCTCGGGCGTCAGCCGGCCGCGCATGCGCTCGAATGACAGCAGCACCAGGTAGGTGTTCAGCACATCGGTCTCGCAGTAGTTGCGGATGCCGGCCACATCGCCGGCCAGCCAGGCATCCCACACCTGGGCGCCGGAGAAGCCCAGCTTGCCCGGAAACCCCAGCAGCAAAGCCATGCCCGACAGCGACACGCGCCCGCGCGACTGGAAACCCGACAGCACATCCATCAGGTCCAGGTGCCGCCAGTGAAAGCGGCCTAGGTAGTTGTTGTAGCGGAACGCTGTGTCCTCATCGCCGGTTTCCCAGTAGCGCGCGGCGCGCACCCCATGCAGCATGCAGCGGTAGTGCATCACCGGCAGGTCGAAGCCACTGCCATTCCAGCTCACAAGGTCGGGGGTGAAGCGCTCGATGCCATCGAAGAAGCGTTCCAGCAGTTCGGCTTCGCCGCTGTCCGCATCGCCCAGGCTCCACAGCTTCAGCGTATCGCCACGCCTGAGCAGGCAGGCAATGGCCACCACGCGCTGCTGCTCCAGCGGCAGGAAATCGTTGCCGGTGCGCTGGCGCCGCAGTGCCATCATCGCGGTGGCGACTTCCGCATCGCCGAGTCCCTCAAGGCCCAATGCGCGCCGCCCGTAGTCCACATCGGGCACCGTCTCGATGTCGAACACCAGCTGGTTCATTGCCGCGCCGCCACCATCAGCGCCTTCATCTCGCGCACCGCCTGGGCAAGGCCGGTGAACAGTGCGCGTCCGATGATGGCATAGCCGATGTTCAGCTCGACGATGCCGGGGATGGCGGCCACCGGCTGCACATTGTGGTAATCGAGGCCATGGCCGGCATGCACGGTGAGCCCCTGCGACTGCGCCTCTCGGCAGGCCTCGCGCAGGCGATCCAGCTCGCGCGCCTGCGCGCCGCCGCGCGACTCGGCATAGACGCCGGTATGCAGTTCGATCACCGCCGCCCCGACCTCGCGCGCCGCGGCGATCTGCCGCGGCTCCGGGTCGATGAACAGCGACACGCGCATTCCCGCCGCACTCAGCCGCGCCACCGCATCACGCAGTGCCGGCTTCTGGCCGATGACATCAAGGCCACCCTCGGTGGTCAGCTCGGCGCGCTTCTCCGGCACCAGGCAGCAGTCCGTGGGCGCCAGCCGCGTGGCGATGTCGAGCATCTCCGCGGTGACGGCCATCTCCAGGTTCAGCCGCGTCTGCATCAGCGGCAGGAGCGCAAACACATCGTGATCGACGATATGACGCCGGTCCTCGCGCAGGTGCATGGTGATGCTGTCGGCACCGGCCTGTTCGGCCACCAGCGCTGCATGCACCGGGTCCGGATGCCGCGCGCGGCGCGCATTGCGCACCGTGCCGACATGATCCACATTCACACCCAGCGCGATCGCCTTCGAATTCATCGCTCCTGCCCCTGCCAGCCCTGTTTGAATTTCTGCAGCGACCGCGCCACCTCGCGGGTGCGCAGGCCCCTGCCCTCCAGGCATTGCGCCAGGCGTGCCCGCAGCGCCGGACGCAGCCGCTCCAGTTGCTGCGGATCATCGAAGCGCGACTCATCGATGCCCTCGAGACCATAGCCGAGCAGGTCGAGCATGCGCTTCTCGTACAGCCGCAGCACCTTCTCCTGTGACGCATCGCTTCGCAGTCCCAGCAATGCCTCGCGATAACAGGCGAACAGCTCCGGCTGCGGATCATGGCGCGCGGTGAGCGTCAGCACCAGTTCCGAGCAGTACCACGCCGACATCAGGCGCGCGCGCGGCAGCGGGGTGGCCGGCATCGATGCCACATCGGGCTCGGCACCGGTCAGGCGTGGCGCCTCACCGCGCCCGGCCCATGACACCAGCAGCGGCACGAAGGGTTGCAGCACGCCGGCCAGCCTGGCCTGGCTGCCGCGCACGCCACGCGCGAAGACCGACAGGCGGCCGTGACTGCCCGTGAACAGTTCGACGATGCTGCCGTTGTCTTCCCAGGGCCGCCGATGCAGCACGAAGGCGGCCACATGCAGGGCGCGCTGCATGATTACTCGGTGTCGACCCCGAGCTGGCGCAGGGCCTGCGCGCTGTCGGCCCAGTCCTCGCGCACCTTCACCCACAGCTGCAGGTGCAGGCGGCGGCCGAGCAGCTCGTTCAGCTCGCGGCGGGCCGCCGAGCCCACGCGCTTCAGCCGCTCGCCGCGCGCACCGATGACAATCGGCTTGTGGCCGGGCCGGTCGACCCAGATCACCGCAGAGACCACCAGCTGGCCGTCGTCCTCCTCGCCGGTGGCCTCGACCTCGACGGCGATGCCGTAGGGCAGCTCCTCGTTCAGCTCCAGCGTCAGCTTCTCGCGGATGATCTCGGCGATGCGGAAGCCCTGGCCGCGGTCGGTGACCTGCTCGGCCGGGAACATCGGCGGCGAGGCCGGAAGATGCTTCACGATCAGTGCGGCCAACCGGCGCGCATCGCCGGCATCCTGCGCCGACAGCGGCACCATGTCGGCGAAGTCATGTCGTGTGGCCAGCTGCGCCAGATAGGGCAGCAGCTTCTCGCGCGGCTGCACGCGGTCGACCTTGTTCACCACCGCGATCACCGGCCGCGAGGCGGCGCGCGCGCGTTCCAGCGCCAGCTCGTCCTCGTCGCCGAATCGCAGCGCCTCAACCACGTAGAGGATCACGTCGGCATCCATCGCGGCGGCAGCGGCAGCGCGGTTCATCGCCCGGTTCAGCGCGCGACCTTCCTGCCGGTGCAGGCCAGGCGTATCGACGAAGGCGATCTGTGCATCGGGCAGGTTCAGGAGGCCCAGCACCCGATGACGCGTGGTCTGCGGCTTCGGCGTGACAATGGACACCTTGCTGCCGATCAGCGCATTGAGCAGCGTCGACTTGCCCACGTTCGGCCGACCGATCAGCGCCGCAAAGCCGGCCCGGTGCTCCGGCGGGGTTCCTGCCGCAGTGCTCACTTGCGCCACCTCTCTTCCAGTTGTTCGAGCAGGTTCTCGGCCGCCTGCTGCTCGGCACGCCGCCGGCTCGAACCGGTGCCGGTGGCTTCGAGCGGCGCCTGGCGCCCTTCGATGCGTGCCTGGCAGCGCACCGTGAACACCTGCTCATGCGGCTCGCCCACGGCGCCATCGAGCAGGTATACCGGCAGGGATTCACCGCGTCCCTGCAACAGCTCCTGCAGGCGCGTCTTGGCATCCTTCAGTCCGGATTCCAGGCCCAGAGACTGCAGCTGCGAACCATACAGGCGCAGGATCAGTTCCCGCACCTCGCTCATTCCGCTTTCCAGGTACATGGCGCCAAACAGCGCCTCGGTCGCATCGGCGAGGATGGACTCGCGCCGGAAACCGCCGGAGCGCAGCTCGCCACTTCCCAGGTGCAGCATCGCACCGATGCCGATGTCCGCGCCGATGACAGCCAGAGGCGCGCTGCTGACCAGTCGCGCGCGCAGGCGGCTCAGGTCACCCTCGTCGCCGGAGGGGAAGCGGCGGAACAGTTCCTCGGCGATGACCAGGCCCAGCACGGCGTCACCGAGGAATTCGAGGCGTTCGTTGTTTTCCTGCTGGGCGCTGCGATGGGTGAGCGCCGCGCGGTACAGCCCGATCTGCTGGACCTCGCGACCCAGCAACTTGCGCAGCCAGGCGGCGATGGCATCGTCGCCCGCGCGCGCCTGCGCGGACGGCGCGTTCATCATTGCGGCCCCGGAATTATCGGATGACCACACGCCGGTCGAAGCTGACCAGGATGCTGATGTCACCGAACAGCGGCGCGACCCGTTCGTAGCCCACCTCGATCACCCACTGGTCGCCGTCGCGGGCGACGCGGATCTGCTCCAGCGTGGGATCGGTGACGCCCTCGACATCGAAGCGTCGCGAGATGGAACTGCGCACCGCGGCCGGACTGACCGTGGTCTCGCTGCGGCTCTCGTCGGCGGCCTGCTGGACCGCATTGCTGACCTTCATGTGGTTCAGGTAGATCGGCACCAGCCGGATCGCCATGTAGACCACGATGGCCACCGGGATCATCAGCACCAGCCAGCCGATGAAGGTAATGCCCGCCTGACGCTTGTGCATGTATCGAGACCCTCTGCCCTTACTCGATGCGCTCGCCGATGCGACCCCAGTCGATCTTCTTCCAGCCGGTGCGGTCCCAGTCGAAATTGAACCAGACGCGGCGTGCGCTGCCGACGAGGTTCTGTTCGGGGACGAAGCCCCAGGACCCGCCGTCGTCGCTCCAGTACCGGCCATCGTCGCTGTTGTCGCGATTATCACCGATCATGAGGTAGTTGCCAGCCGGCACCACCACCTCGGACTGGTCGCCGCGGTCACTGACCCCGGCCCGATTGAGCAATTCGGGACTTTCGTCACAGGGATAGCTGCGACCGATGCGCCGGTCACAGCCGGGCAGCACCATGAAACTGGCCAGCGGGTCGGGCGTGCGGCAGGACAGCGCCTGGTGCACATGGTCGCCGATGTGCACCTCGGTGAGGCGCATGTTCAGGTAGCAGCCATCGCTGTAGCGACCGATCTCGACCTCGGGCAGCGGCTCGCCATTCACGTAGATGCGGTCGTTCTCGACCCGCACGCGATCGCCGGGCAGCCCCACCACGCGCTTGATGTAGTTCACCGCCGGGTCGCGCGGATAGCGGAACACCACCACGTCGCCGCGCCCGGGCAGGCCCAGGTCGAGGATCTTGCGGTTGACCACCGGCAGGCGCAGGCCATAGCTGAACTTGTTGACCAGGATGAAGTCGCCGTCGTGCAGCGTCGGCATCATCGAGTCGGAAGGAATGCGGAACGGTTCGAACAGGAACGAGCGCAGCACCAGCACCACCACCACCACCGGCACCATGCTGCGTGCGTAGTCCACCGTGCCGGGCTCGGGCACCGCCTCGGGACGATGACCTGCCGCGGCGGCGGCGCGCGTGCGTGCCGGCGCCAGCAGCCAGTGGTCGATGGCCCAGATCACGCCGCCCACCACCGAGATCACCACCAGCACCAGCGCAAAATCGAGCCGCTCGGAACGGAACAGCCGGAATGCGCCGGCGATCAGCACCACGGGCAGCGCGGCATAGACGGCCTTCAGGAATGGCGGATCTTCGACCGTGGCAGGCAGCGCGGCGAGGCGCCGCCGCGGACGCAGGAACCAGTCGTCGACCACGGCGATGGCCAGCACCGGCCACAGCAGCCACGACAACACCAGGATGATCTGCTCGAACACGCGACGTCCCGCCCTACTTCCTGCCGACCTTCAGCACCGCGAGGAACGCCTCCTGCGGGATCTCGACCGAGCCTACCTGCTTCATGCGCTTCTTGCCTTCCTTCTGCTTCTCCAGGAGCTTGCGCTTGCGCGAGATGTCGCCGCCATAGCACTTGGCCAGCACGTTCTTGCGCAGCGCCTTCACCGACGCGCGCGCGATCACATGCGTGCCGATGGCCGCCTGCACGGCGACCTCGAACATCTGCCGCGGGATCAGCTCCTGCATCTTGTCCACCAGCTCGCGGCCGCGCTGGTAGGCGGAATCCTTGTGCACGATGATCGACAGCGCGTCGACCTTGTCGCCGTTGATCAGGATGTCGAGCCTGGCCAGCGGCGCGGTCTGGAAGTGGCTGAACTCATAGTCGAACGAGGCATAGCCGCGGCTGACACTCTTCAGGCGGTCGAAGAAATCGAGCACCACCTCGGCCAGCGGCAGCTGGTACTGCAGCGACACCTGCGTGCCCATGTAGAGCATCTTCTTCTGCACGCCGCGCTTCTCGCTGCACAGCTGCAGCACGCCGCCAACATGCTCCGGCGGCACCAGGATGTTGGCGATGATGATGGGCTCGCGCAGGTCCTCGATCTCGTTGGCGGCCGGCAGCCGCGCCGGGTTGTCGACATAGACCTGCTCGCCATCGGTCTTCTGCACCTCGTAGATCACCGTGGGTGCGCTGGTGATCAGCTCGAGGTTGTACTCGCGCTCGAGGCGCTCCTGCACGATGTCCATGTGCAGGAGCCCGAGGAAGCCAACGCGGAAGCCGAAGCCCAGCGCGCTGGAGACTTCCGGTTCGTAGTGCAGCGCAGAGTCATTCAGGCGCAGCTTCGACAGCGCATCGCGGAAGGCTTCATAGTCCTCGGTGTTCACCGGGAACACGCCGGCGAACACGCGCGGCTGCACCTTCTTGAAGCCCGGCAGCGCGCTGGTGGACGGCCGGGCATCACCGGTGATGGTGTCGCCCACCGGCGCGCCATCGATCTCCTTGATGCCGGCGACGATGAAGCCCACCTCGCCCGCCGCCAGCTGCGGCAGCACCACCGACTTCGGCGTGAAACGGCCCAGCTTGTCGACCACATGCGCCCGGCCGGTGGACATCACGCGGATCTTCTCGCCGGGCCGCAGCGTGCCATTGACCACGCGCACCAGCGACACCACGCCGACGTAGTTGTCGAACCAGGAATCGATGATCAGTGCCTGCACCGGTCCGTCGCGATCGCCGCCCGGCGGCGGAATGCGCTGCACCAGCGCCTCGAGCAACTCCGGCACGTTCTCGCCGGTCTTTGCCGACACGCGCACCGCATCCGTGGCATCGATGCCGATGATGTCGGCGATCTCGCGGATCACCCGGTCCGGTTCGGCCGAGGGCAGGTCGATCTTGTTCAGCACCGGCACCACCTCGAGCCCCTGCTCGATGGCGGTGTAGCAGTTGGCCACGCTCTGCGCTTCGACGCCCTGGGCGGCATCGACCACCAGCAGCGCGCCCTCACAGGCGGCAAGGCTGCGCGAAACCTCGTAGGAAAAATCGACGTGGCCGGGCGTGTCGATCAGGTTCAGCTGGTAGCGGCGCCCGTCGGGCGAGGCGTAGAACAGCGTCACGCTCTGGGCCTTGATGGTGATGCCGCGCTCGCGCTCCAGCGCCATGTTGTCGAGCACCTGCGACTGCATCTCGCGGTTGGTGAGCCCGCCGCAGACCTGGATCAGACGGTCTGCGAGCGTGGACTTGCCATGGTCGACATGGGCAATGATCGAGAAATTGCGGATCAGGGAGAGTTCGCTGGACAATTTTTGGCCCGGATGTGGGTCGGGGAAAGCGACCCGGGATTCTACCTTAAGCCGGTATTGCGCCGCTCACCGCGGGCGCAGCAGGCGCACCAGCTCGTCGCGGTCGAGGCGGTGCTGGCACACCTTGACGCCGCCCCACAGCAGCACGGGGATATCCAGGCCATGGCGGCGCGCCAGTTCAGGGTCGGAATCTACATCGAGAAGCTGCAGCGGCGGCAGCGGCACCTGCTGCCGGAACGCGTGGAGCTCCTGCTCGAACTGCTCGCACAGCCCGCAGTCGGGACGCGTCAGCAGCAGCAGCGGCGGCAAGTCACTCAGGCCGGACCGCCTCGGCGATGGCCTTTGCGGTGGCCTGCGGCACCTCGCCCATCACCACTACCTGCACGTCGTCGAGGCGCAGGCGGTGGATGGCCAGCGGCCCGTTGGCCGAGCTGCTGTCCTTCCGGCGATCCGCCTGCTCGCCGGCTTCGATCGGCGAGAGGAAGACCTCGGCCCAGGAGATGCCATCGGACACGATGAAGCGCGAACGCGGGCCGGCGGCGCGCTGTTCCTCTTCCGGCGAATTGAAGATGCGCGCGCGGTAGCCGGCGGGCAGCAGCTCACGCTGCAGCGTGTAGGCGCGCGGCAGATGCGGATCGTGCATCGGCGTGCGCTGCTCGGTGTTGAACAGGCGGAAGCCGCGCGTGTCGATGGCCACCTTCAGCTGGTCGTCGGAAATGCGTTCGGGCAGCGCCGGTGGACTGATGAAGGCGATTTCCTTCAGCACCCTGCCATCGAGCGTGGTGCGCTGGAACTTCAGCGGCAATGCGCTTTCGCTGTCGAGCCAGAAGCGATAGCCGAAGCGCAGGTTGTCCTTCGGGTTGATCTGCAGCATCTGCACGTCGCGGCCCAGCAGCTGACCCTGACCTGTGGTGCGGATGTCGTAGTGGTTCGCGGTCTGGCGGTCGATGCCGTTCAGCGCCGGAAAGTGGCCGAAACTGCGATTGCGCACAGCCACCACCACCACCTTGTTCTGGGGGCGGAACTCCGCCCAGCGCGTGCCCTGGCGCTTCTGCTCGTAGCCGGAACCGTCGGTGGAGAGGACGCGCTCGACCATCACGCCGTCGTGCATGCGATGGACAATGCGGAACACCTGCGTCTGGTTGCCGAACCGCTGCATGAACGCGCCGTCATAGTTGCGGTTGATCACGGCATGGTTCATGCGCTGGATCCAGGTCCGCGACTCGTCCTGGCCGGCCTGCGCCAAAGGCAACAGCGCCAGCAGCGCCACGCCGGTGAGGCGTGCCGCCATGCTCCGTCTCGTCTGCTGCGTCATCCCCGACCTAGCGCCACGCGCTGATTTCGTCCTCGGTGAATTCCACCCCGCCCTGCATGAGGTCGTAGCTCGAGCGCAATGCCGATGCGGCCTCTTCGCTGTGAGCGATCAGATAGTACCCCAGCGAGGCATCGACAAGGCGCCGCTGCGCCGGCGAGTTCTCGCCCGGGGTGGTGTAGCCCTGCACTTCGGCCGCGTTGGCATCTGCCAGCAGCGGCGCGGCCTCTCCGGTGGCCGGCGCCATGTCGCGCAGCAGGAACACCGACACCACGGCCACGCCGGCCGCAATCGCTCCGCCCAGCGCGCCCCGGCCGAACATCGAAAAACGCGGACTGCCCACGGCTGCACTGCCGCTGGGCGCACGCTGCGGCAGCGTCGCGACGTTGAGATCGCGCTCGCTTGCGAGCCGCGCCTGCACCCGATCGGCCACGCTGCCAGTGGCATTGAGCGGCTCTGCGCGCAGGCACGCGCCGATCAGCGCATAGCGCTCCCAGGTGGTCCGCGTTGCCGGGTCCTTCAGCGCGCGCCGGATCACCATCTCCGCCTGCTGCTGGGGCAGTTCGCCGTCGAACAGCGCGGACAACTGACTGCTTCTTTCCTGCTCGCTCATCCAGACTCCTCGGCGCGGCCCAGCCCGCCTTCGAACACTTCCGACAGTTTGCGGTCGATCGCTTCGCGGGCGCGGAAGATCCGCGATCGCACCGTGCCGACCGGACAGTCCATCGCCTGCGCGATGTCCTCGTAACTCAGCCCCTCCAGTTCGCGCAGCACGATGGCCGTGCGAAGGTCCTCAGGCAATGCATCAATCGCCCGGTTCACCGTGGCGCGGATCTCCTCGGTCGCCAGCAGGCTCTCCGGGGTCTCCGGATCGGCCAGCCGCGCCTGCATCGCACTCGATTCCTCGACGTTCTGCAGGTCCAGGTCGAACTCCACTGGATTGCGATCGCGGGACACCAGCGCGTTCTTCGCGGTGTTGATCGCAATCCGGTAGAGCCAGGTGTAGAAGGCGCTGTCCCCCCGGAACTGGGGCAGTGCCCGGTATGCCTTGATGAACGCCTCCTGGGCCACGTCCTCCGCATCTGCCGGATCGCGCATGTAGCGCGATACCAGCTTCACCACCTTGTGCTGGTATTTGCGCACCAGCAGGTCGAAGGCGCTTTTGTCGCCTTTCTGGACCCGCTGGACCAGCCCGAGGTCACCGGTGTCCACACTCATCGGCCATCCCAGGGTTCCCGCGCCCGGCGGTAGCCCGGCATACCTGTTGAATGGACCCGGCAGATGACAAAAAGTTCGGGTCGCGGCGGCGGGGGAAGCATCTTTCCGTGGCTGTTCAAGGCAGTTTTGGGCTCCCCGCGGTCATGCAGCCAGTCTAGCGCACTCTGGCCTGCGGCTGGCCCCTGGATGCGGCAGCGCATCATCGCCTGTCGGAGGATGCCGGGCGGCGAAGCCGCGCAAGCTGACAGATGCGCAGAGCGCGGGCGCCTAGCCTGATCGCTCCTGAAAGCGGTGGAGCATCACGATGAAGGAAAGCAGGTCACCGAAGAACGTGCCCCCGAACACGCCAGCGCGGGGTCCGCGCAGCAATCCGGGCAATACCGAGGCAGGCATTGGCCACACCCGGGGGCAGGATCGCCCCGGCAGCATCCGGCGTGGACGCCATGGGGCCAATCCCCGTCCCAACGACGTGCATCGCGTGCCGCCGGAACGCTGATCAGCCCGGCTGCTGGCGGCGAACGGGCTGACTTTGGGCAATACGCTCGCGCGCATCGAAGCAAGCATGGGGACCGGGCGCGAGATGCGCGGCCAGCCCCGGGGCCACGGTCTCTGCGCCGCGATCGGCGAGCTGCATGCGCCGGTGCAGCACTGCCAGCGCATCGGGTGGCACGTTGTCCGGTCCCAGCAGCAGGCGATGCACCGCGCCGGCGCCGCGCAGCGTGAGCAGCAGCCAGGGCCCCACGCGCAGGCTGGAGGTTTGCAGGCTCACGGCCTGCAGGCCCCCGGCAACATCCATCAGGTGAAACCGGCCGTCGGCGGTGAGCATCAGCCGCCGCGGCGCAGGCGCAGCGGCCAGTCGATGAAAGCGCTGCTGAAGAACAGGCAGCAGCGCCAGCATGAAAACCAGGCCTGCGACGAGAGGGTGTCGCAGCAGCAGAAATTCGATGCCGAAAACGACCTGCGCCAGCGTGAAGGCCTGCCGCAGGCGGCACACCAGCGGTGAGGGCACCAGGGCGATTTCAAGCCCGTGTCGCACGGCGGCGGGTGCGGCAGGCGCCTCGTGCCAGGCACGGTGCAGGAGCCCTGCGATGCGGGCGCGGCAACGGACGAGCAGCAGGGCAGCGATGGCGCGCATGCCTGCATGCTGACGCGCCACCGCTCCGGTGACGGAGTGAATATCTGCTGCGTGCAGCTGATTTGCCCGGAACAGCAGATGCAAAACGCGAAGTGCCGGCGAAGCACGTCCGCGGCATCATTGGCAGATTCCACTTTCCCCCCGCACACCGATGACCCGTCCCGTTCCCGCCGCGCCTGGCGCGCGCGATGCATCCCATGGCGGCTTGCCGGCAGCAATGGGGGCTTTTGCCATCTGGGGACTGCTTCCGCTGTACCTGCGCGCGCTCGCAGCGGTACCGGCCCTGCAGTTGGTGGCGCACCGGGTGGCATGGGCATGCGTGTTCGTGCTGGGCTGGATGGCGCTGCGCGGCGGACTGGCCGAGCTGCGCAAGGTATTCGCACGGCGCGGCGTACTGCTGCGACTGGCCGCAACGGCATTGCTGATCAGCGTGAACTGGCTGGTTTATGTGTGGGCGGTGGCCAATGACCATGTGGTGGAAACCAGCCTCGGCTACTTCATCAATCCGCTGGTGAATGTGCTTCTGGGGGTGGTGCTGCTGTCGGAACGGCTGAACCGCGCGCAGTGGATCTCGGTGGCCCTGGCCGCCATCGGCGTGGCCTACCTGACATGGTCGGCAGGCCGGCTGCCCTGGATCGCACTGACACTGGCGTGCTCGTTCGGCGTCTACGGCTTCATCCGCAAGACCGCACGCGTCGAGGCGCTGCCGGGCCTCGCGACCGAAACGGCATTGCTGGCGCCGCTGGCCATCGTCTACCTGTTGTGGGCGGCCGGCAATGGCACCGGCGCGATGGGACAGGAAGGACCCATGGTGGATCTGCTGCTGGTCGCCAGCGGCGCCGTCACGGCGATTCCGCTGTTCCTGTTCGCCTATGGCGCGCGCCGCCTGCCCTATTCTGCCGTGGGCATCATCCAGTACCTGGCACCGACGCTGCAGCTGGTCATCGCGGTGCTGGTGTTCCACGAGCCCTTCGGTCGTGCACGCGCGGTCGGTTTCGCCTGCATCTGGACCGCCCTGCTCATCTACGCCGCCGACGGCCTGCTGCGCGCGCGGAAGACTGCGAGGAACTGACTCCGCCCCCGTAGTTGACGTTCGCGGAAGTCATTCTTGCCCGCGGCGCCGACCCATAAGTGATCGGCTGATTGCTTGTACCTCCCTCTCCGACGTATTCCGTGATCCGTAACGGGAGTCCCGACGAACCAGTGGTCCGCCGGGGCATTTGCATACAAGAACCAGAACCAGGGGTTGAGGATGTCTCATTACGTGTCGGGCAGCGGAAATCATCTCGTGCGTGCATCGGTGGCAGCGGTACTGGGCACCGCCGTCATGCTCGGCTCCGTGCCGGGCGCCGGCGCCGCGGAATCCTCCGGCGACCAGGCGGGGCAGGAACTGGCGGAGGTGCAGGTCACCGGTTCGCGCATCGTGCGACCCGAACTGCAGAGCAACAGCCCCCTGGTTTCGGTCGAGCGCGAGCAGCTCGAAGACAGCGCGTTCATCTCGATCGAGCAGGCGCTGAATGAACTGCCGCAGTTCATGGCCGGCGGCGTGGGCATGAGCGCCGGCGTGGTCACCAGCAACACGGCGGCCAATGCGCTGGACGGCGGCCGTGGCTCCGGCGACATGTTCAACATGTCCCTGCTGCCGGACAATGCCGGCGCGCTGGGCATCGTGATTCCGGGCGCGGCGAACGTGAACCTGCGCGGCCTGGGCTCCAACCGCTCGCTGATCTTGGTCGACGGACATCGCGGCATGCCCAGCAATGCGTCGATGACGGTGGACCTGAACACCATTCCGACGATTGCCATCGAGAACCTCGAGGTCATCACCGGCGGCGCCTCGGCCGTGTATGGCGCAGACGCGCTGGCCGGTGTCACCAACATCCGCTTCCGCGACAACTTCGAGGGCCTGAGCCTGCGGGTGCGCGGCGGCATCAATGAAGTGGGCGACGGTGGCGAGTACCAGGTCTCGGGCCTGTTCGGCGCGCGCTCGGAAAATGGCCGCGGCAACGCGATGATCGGCATCGAGTACAGCAAGCGCGAGGTGGCCTACTGGGAGAACCGCGACTTCTTCCGCGAGGCGATGGAATCGCCCTATTCCAACGCCAGCAACTACCTGTTCGCCTGGGAGCCCTATTACTCCTCCGGCGCCACGACCGGCACCTACAACGTGCTGCAGCGGGCCTGGAGCGGCAATGCGCCCTCGTTCGCGGCCATCGACCAGGTGTTTGCCGACCGCAACTGCCTGGATGAGAACAACCAGCCGCTCAACTGCATCACGAACTCCTCGAATGCGCCGTATGGCGGTGGCTGGTATTTCAATCCGGACAACACGCTGTATACCCGCAGCACGCAGTTCACCGTCGGCAGCGGTCCGACGTCGGTCATCACCTACTACGGTCCGCAGAACTACCGGCTGCCGCAGGGCGGCACGGAGGCGAACCCCAGCGAGGTGCGCTGCCTGTTCTCGATGGCGCCGCAGCCGATCGAGGGCTCCGGCCTCGTGTCCGGCGGACCTTTCGACGGCCGGTCGTGCAATCCCACCTCCGACCGGGTCGACTATGGTCGCTGGCTGACGCTGCCGCGCGAAGGCTATTCGCTGTTCGGTCGCGGTTCATACGAGCTCACCGACCGCATCACTGCGTTCGCCAACTTCAACTTCTCCTCGTCGAAGACACAGACACGCCGTGAGCCGGCGCCGTTCCTCGGCGGCTTCGGGGCCATCATTCCCTTCCACACCTCGCAGGGTGGCGATGCCATCTACATGCCCTCGGTGGTGACGGTTGCCGGTGGCGGCCAGGCAGTCGGTGATACGCGCCGCGAGTACCAGGCGGGTGGTTCGCGCGGCCTGGACTGCGCGCCGGTGGGCGGCTGCACGATGGGCGAAGCCTTCCCGGTGCCGGCGGACCTGCGCACACTGCTGGAATCGCGGCCGACGTCGAACATCGCTGGCACCAACAGCGCCTTCAGTGGCCTGTCGGCGTGCAACCAGTACATCCTGGCCAACGCCGCAACGCCGGGCGCGCTGCTGAATCCGGCTTCCGGTGAGTATTACGTGGTGCAGGTGGATCCGAACACCGGCGAGCCGCTGTCGAACTGCGGTCCGAATTCCGGCTGGCAGTTCAACGCCCAGCTGCCGTACCTGCCGCCGCGCGGCACCGAGAACGTCACCAGCCTCTACCAGTTCGCGGCCGGACTGCGCGGTGACCTGGGCCTTTCCGACTGGACCTGGGAGGTCTACACCTCCTATGGCGATTCGCAGACGCCGGTGAACTACTACGGGTTCTCCTCGCTGGCCAACTTCCAGAAGATCATCTCGCAGCCGAACTACGGCCGCGGCTATCGCGAGGAAGGCCTGAACTCCAAGACGCTGACCTGCCAGAGTGGCCTGAATCCTTTCGATCCGAACCTGGTGGTGTCGGCAGACTGCATCGAGGCCATCGTGTCGAACCAGGTGGACCGCAATTCGATGCAGCAGCGCATCCATGAGCTGAGCCTGCAGGGGGGCCTGTTCGAACTGCCGGCCGGCGAGGTGCGCAGCGCGGTGGGCGCCAGCTATCGCAAGAACTCCTACACCTTCACGCCCGATTCGCAGCGTGGCCGCTCCTATGTGGGCGACTCCTCCGCCGGCCAGTTCGGCGTCGGCATGGTCGATGAGTCGGTGTCCGTGAAGGAACTGTATGGCGAACTGCTGGTGCCGGTGCTGAGCGGCCTGCCGATGGTGCGCCACCTCGAGCTCGAACTCGGCGCCCGCACTTCCGACTACAGCACCGGCCAGAACGTGAAGACCTACAAGGTGCTGGCCAGCTGGGAGCCGGTGGCCTGGCTGCGTGCCCGCGGCGGCTACAACCGCGCCGAACGCGCGCCGAACCTGTCCGAGCTGTATGCCACGCCCAGCGGCAGCTCGAACATCGGCCAGGTGCCGAATGATCCCTGCCGCAATGTGACCGGCGCCTTCCCGGGACCTGCGCCGGGGACCACGCTGAACAATTCCGACACCACCGATCCGGCCATCCGGGCACGTCTGCAGGACCTGTGCCGCGCGCAGATCGAGTACTGGGGAACCACCTTCTCCGATTTCCATTCGGATCCGGACAACTGGAACATCGCCGGCGGCGGCACGCTGGTGGTCGGCAACTCGCTGCTGAACAACGAGAAGGGCGACACCTGGACCGCGGGCATCGCGCTGTCCTCGCCGTTCACGCACCCGCTGCTGAGCCGGATGACCGCGACGGTGGACTGGTACGAGGCGCGCGTCTCCAACCCGATCGAGGTGGCCTCCACCACGCAGGTGGTGAACGGCTGCTTCAACATCAACGGCCTGAACCCGGATTTCACGATCAACGACCCGCAGGGCTACTGCGAGAAGATCGAGCGTGATACGGCCACCGGCCAGATCCTGCGCGTCTACAACACCTTCACCAACCAGAACAAGCTGGTGATCCGCGGCATCGACCTTTCCACCCGCTGGAGCGCGCCGCTGGCCGACATGGGCATGCAGAGCCTGCCGGGCACGCTGGCGGTGAGCTTCAACGCCAACATCCTGCTGAACCAGATCCAGTTCTACGGCGGGGATGTGACGGCGGACTTCGCCGGCTACAACGGTGCCTCGAAGCTGAGCACCAACACCATGTTCAGCTACAACTGGGGTCGCCATCGCGTCGCGCTGAACTGGGATCACCGCCGCGGCACCAAGGTGCCAACCTCCTATTCGGCGGATGCACAGGCCAACAACCTCACCACCAGCCCGACCATCCAGGAGAACGCGTTGTTCGTCGGCTACCCGTCGGCCAACCTGTTCAACCTCACGGCCGGAACCCGCATCGGCCAGGTGGGCGCATCGTTCACGATCAACAACCTGTTCGACAAGAAGCCTTCCACCGGTGGCTACGACCGGCGCGATCCGATGCAGGGACTGGGCAGCTTCAGCCCCTTCTCCGATCTGATCGGCCGTCGCTACTCGGTCAACCTGTCAATGGACTTCTGACGGGGACGGGGGCGGGTTCAGGGATGTCTGACGTCGGCCAGGACCCCCGAGGCCGGCAGTCAGCGTTGCCCGCGGTGGGTGGAAACACCCACCGTTTTCTTGTGGCCGGCGTTGTATTGCGACCCTGGAGCAGCCGTTGAACAGCCAGGCTGCTCACTCTGCCGCCCTCGAGGCGGCGCGGCGCCTCGATGACGCCGGTCGCCACCAGGAAGCCATCGAGGCCCTCAGCGATGCCTGCCGGCAGGGGGACCTGCATGCCATGTCGGAGCTTGCGCATCGCCTGCTGGTGGGCGATCGCGCGCCGCGGCTGCCGCAGCATGCCCTGCCGCTGCTGATCGGCGCGGTCAAGGGCGGCGAACCCCGTGCATTGAGTCGCGCCGCGGCGCTGACCGCGGGCGGCGCGTATGTACAGCAGGGATGGGAAGGCGCGCTGCAGCTGATTGCGCAGGCCGCAACGGCGGGTGATGTCTCAGCGCGAGGCCAGCTGGCCTGCCTGCAGCCGCAAGACGCGGCACCGGCCGACTGGACGACGATGGCTGCGCGCGTGCCGCTGCAGCAGTGGCTGCAACCCGCGGAGCGGGTGTCGCTGCACCCGAATGTGCAGCAGGTGAAGCATCTGGTGCCGCCCCAGGTGTGCCAATGGCTGATCGACCGGGCGCAGGGTCGCCTGCAGCCGGCGCTGGTCTACGACTCGGTGACCCGCAGCCACGCGCAGCACGAGATGCGCACCAACAGCATGGCGCTGTTCGACTATGCGACGCTGGATGTGGTGCAGTTCCTGGTGCAGGCGCGAATGGCGCTGACCTGCGGTTACCGCCTGCAGCATTTCGAGCTGCCCGCCGTGCTGCACTACAGTCCGGGCCAGCAGATCACGCCCCACTTCGATTTCATCGATGCGCAGGCGGCCGATTACGAGCGGCAGATCCGCGAGTACGGCCAGCGCATGATCACCTTCCTGCTGTATCTGAACGATGGCTATGCGGGCGGCGAGACGACCTTCCCCGAGCTGGGCATCGTGCATCGCGGCCGGGCAGGCGATGGCCTCTTCTTCATCAATGCCCATCCGGATCTGACGCCCGACCGGCGCATGCTGCACACCGGCTCGCCGCCCACCTCCGGGGAGAAATGGGTGCTGACGCAGTTCGTGCTGAGCAAGGCGCTGCGGCCCTGAGGCACGGACGGTCCGGAAGGGCCGTCCGTGCCTGGATTCATTGCGCGGGGCGGTCGCCGTCGGTGAGGGGTGTCGGCATGCCGCTGCCGCCAGCGGCACCGTTCACCAGGCCACCCAGGTCCGCCAGATCGGAAATGCCCACTTCCTTCAGCAGCGCATCGACCATCGGCCGCTGTGCGCGGTAGCGCAATGCGTTGTCGACCACCGAGCGGGCCAGATTGCTGCCGGCGTCTGTGCCATGAGCAGCAGCGCTGCCGCCCTCGGCTCCATTGCCGACTCCGCCCAGGCCGCGCACATCGACGATCTTGATGCCATCGATGCGCTCCATCGGCCGCACCGACTGCTCGATGATCTCCGGCAGGCGACGCAGCAGTTCCAGGCGCGTCTCCAGCGCGATCTGCTCCTGGCTGAGCGCATTGCGCGCCTCGTTGATGGCACGCTGGCCTTCCGCGTCGACGCGGTAGCGCTCCTCGTCGGCCTGGGCGCGGATGCGCACCGCCTCGGCCTCACCTGCGGCCGCACGCCGCACAGCCTCGGCGCGATCCTCCGCGGCCTTCTTCTCGGCATCGGCGGCGACCACGATGGCAATCGCTTCCTGCTCCGCCTGTTCGCGCGCCTGCACCAGGCGCACTGCCTTGGAACGCTCGGCGATGGCGGTCTCGCGCACCTTCTTGACCTCTTCTTCGGCCGCGACGGCCTTGGCGAGCTCGGCATCGGCAGCTGCCTTGGCGGCGGATTCCTCCTGCGACTTCTGCGACACGGCGATCTCGCGCTCCTGTTCGGCAATGCGCACCGCGCGCTGGCGCTCGATCTCGCGCTGCTCGATGACGCGGCGCTTCTCGATCTCGGACTCGGCGATGGCGCGATTGGCGGAGATGGTCGCCTGCTCTGCCTCTCGACGGCGCTCGGCTTCCTGCTGCGACACATGCGCGCTGGCCTCGGCGGTGCGCACCTTGACCTCCTGCTCCTGCAGCAGCCGCGCATATTCCTGGTCGCGGGCAATCTCCAGGGACTGCCGCTCGGTCTCCAGGTTCTTCAGTTCGATCTGGATCTTGGTGTCGCGCTCGATGTCGTTGCGCTGCTTGCGGCGCAGCTCGATCTCCTGCGTGAGCTTGGTGAGGCCCTGCGCGTCGAAGGCGTTCTGCGGATTGAAGAAATCCGCCGCGGTCTGGTCCAGCCCGGTCAGCGACACCGACTCGAGCTCCAGGCCGTTCTTGTGCAGGTCTTCGGCCACAGCCACCTGCACCTTCTGCGCAAAATCGACGCGGCTCTCGTGCAGTTCCTCCATGCTCATGCCGGCCGCCACGGCGCGCAGCGCATCGACGAACTTGCCCTCGACCAATTCCTTCAGCGCGGAAGGGTCCATCGTCCGGCGGCCAAGTGTCTGCGCTGCGGTGGATATCGCGCCGGCATCCGGCTTCACGCGCACATAGAACTCCGCCTGCACGTCGACGCGCATTCGGTCGCGGGTGATCAGCGCCGCTTCGCGCGCGCGCAGCACCTCCAGCTTCAGCGTGTTCATGTTGACCGGAATGGTTTCGTGCAGCACCGGCAGCACCAGCGCACCGCCGTCGCGCACCACCTTCTCGCCGCCCATGCCGGTGCGCACGAAGGCAATCTCCTTGCTGGCGCGGTGGTACAGCCGCGCGAACACCAGGCCGAGTGCAAACAGCGCGATCAGTACGGCCGCCGCCGGCACGATCACTCCCAGGTATGACGTCTGGTCCATCTGATGAGACTCCCTTGCGTTGCGTTTTCTTGTTCTGTGTTACGGATCGATCAATGCGGCATTCGGGTTGGCGATGACGGTGAAGCGCCCGCCGGCATGCTGCCGCACCAGCAGCACCACGCTGCCCTGGGCGAAGATCGCCCCTTCGTCTTCGGGTTCGACCAGCACGTAGTGGTCGGTGCCGAAGCTGTCGCGCACGCGCGCCTGCGCCGCCAGGCCGGTGCGCGCGGTGCCACCGGTCACCACGGCGGTGCGCCCCACCAGCGTGGCGATGTCGACGGCACTGGTCTCGTCGCGCGGCATCACCTTCGCCAGCAGACCGGTTGCCGCGCGCACCACCGGCAGGCCGACCAGGAAGACCGCCGGCGCGGCGATCACCGCAGGCAAGGCGAATCCGGTGACCGCACGGAGCATGCC
>CAYQJU010000007.1:0-73947 GCA_964417875.1 uncultured Steroidobacteraceae bacterium | reverse complement strand
CTAGGCAGATCCCATGGGGTGGCATCCACGCAATGGCCGCAGGATCGCTGCCGGCAGCATCAGCGCTGCCGGCCGCCTCGTCACGGCGGTGCTGGCGCTGGCTCTCGGCTCGCCGTCACTGGCCGCCGAAACCTTCGACATCGGACTGGCAGCGAATGGCACGCGGATCGATGCGATGGCGGTGCCGGCCACCGCCCCGGATGCACGGACCGTGGCGCTGGTGGGTGGCCTGCGCGGCGATGATGACAGCACGGCGGCCGTGCGCCACGCCGTGGCGACATACGGACAGCAGCCCGAACGTCCCTTCCACCTGCTGGCCGTGCCGCTGGTGAATCCCGCTGCGGGTCCGCTGCGCTTTCCGCCCGACGGTGTCGCCTACCGCGAGCACGCCGAAGCCAACACGTTGTGGCGCTGGCTGGGATCGCAGGCGCCGGACCTGGTGCTGGTGGCTGGTGCGGACGAGGCCGGGCTCGCCGCCGCATTGACGCGGGAAAGCGTCGCGACGATGGGCACGATTCCCGCCCGACGCTGGTCGGGCGAGGCTGACTGGTTCCGTCGCCTCGGCACCGCGGCCTCGCCGGCGGCGATGGAGCGCCAGCGCCGCCTCGCGCGCAGCCCGCGGCAGTTCGCCACCGAGCTGGCGCGTCATTATGGCCGGGACTTCGACCAGCCCTGGTACATCGGCGCGATCGCACTGATCGCAAGGCTCAGGCTGGGTGAACTGCAGGCCGTGCGCGACCTGGTCGAACCCTGGGTGGACGGATCGAAGGACAGCCTGGCGCGCCCGAGTGCCCTGGTGATGGCCGGCCACGTCGTGTTCACCGAACTGGCAAGGCGCACGGGCGACGCGCGTTACAGCGCGCTGGTGCGCAAGGTTGCAGACATGGGCTTCGAAGCCGATGGCAGCCCGCGCCAGGCCATGCCCCTGCACGATGGCTACAGCGATTCGGTATTCATGGGCACCACCATCCTCGCGCAGGCCGGCGCGCTCACCGGCGAGGCGCGTTACTTCCATATGGCCGACCGTCACCTGCGTTTCATGCAGGGCCTGGACCTGCGCCCCGACGGCCTGTATCGCCACCGGCCCGAGGCCGATGTGGCCTGGGGACGCGGCAATGGCTTCGCCGCAATCGGACTGGCATTGACACTGTCAGAGCTGCCGCGCGACGGCGAGGCGCATCGCCATGCATTGCAGGGCTATCGGTCGCTGATGGCTGCGCTGCTGCCGTGGCAGAACCGCGACGGCCTGTGGCGCAACGTGATCAATCACCCCGGCGCATTTGCCGAGTTCTCCGGCACCGCGATGATCGGCTTCGCGATGCAGCGTGGCCTGCGCAATGGCTGGATCGAGGGGAATGCCTACGAGACGGCCGTGCAGCGGGCGTGGCAGGCGGTGAACTCGCGCGCCGGCAGCGATGGCCAGCTGATCGACGTGTGTGACTCCACCGCGCGGCTCACCACGCTGCAGGACTACCTGCAGCGCCCCGCACTGATGGGCCGCGATGCCCGCGGCGGAGCAATGGCGTTGCTGTTTGCCACCGAGCTGATGGACTGACGGGGCAGTGGCGGTGTGGATGTGGACCGTCAGCGCCGGGGACTGAACGGGCACTTCCATTCCGCAGGGACTGCGCGTCCGGAGTACTGCCGCGCCTCCGAAACCGCGCCGTGGTCGGCCAGCATGGAGTTGATCGAACCCTGCAGCTTGCGGTCGCGGTTGCGGATGTAGTCGCGCAAACTGGCGTACTTGCCGCTCTCGCGCAGTTTCTCGAACTGGGCATGCGGATTGAACACCAGCGTAACCATCGGCATGCGGCGCGCATGCCGCGACGCGCCCGGATGCATGCCGATCACGTACCAGGCACGGCCGCCGATGCTGAACGAAAAGCTCGCGTCGGCCGGATCGCGGCTGACCGAGCGGTCCCAGTCGTGGCGCTGCGCATCGTAGTCATGCATGAGCTGCAGATGTCGCCACAGGCGTTGCTCGAAGTCCGCCTCGCCGGTGACTCGCTCCTGCGGAAACATGGCGATGAAGGACCAGGGGCTGTCGCGCACGCTGGCGAGGCTGCGGTACAGGTCTTTGCACATCTGCTGCGCGGACCGGGCATCGCCCAGCCGCTCATATTGGCTGAA
Source organism: uncultured Steroidobacteraceae bacterium (assembly GCA_964417875.1). Taxonomy (GTDB): domain Bacteria; phylum Pseudomonadota; class Gammaproteobacteria; order Steroidobacterales; family Steroidobacteraceae; genus ZC4RG30. The sequence continues at coordinate 71,817 of CAYQJU010000007.1, read as the reverse complement.
CTCCGCGGCATTGCGCGCGAGAACGGACTTGGCCATTGCGCAGGGATATCGCGGCTCGCGGACGAAATCCGCGAAACGCGCCACGTGCGGATCTTGCTGCAGGCTCTGCATGCCTGCAGCATCGCCGCGTGCCCGCCTTCGCACCGTAGGTGCGCGGAGGGGATCGCGGCAGGACCCCGGTGTCGTCCGTTCACGGACGCGGCGGAAGCGGCATGTCCTACGTCCGTTCCGGCAAGCGACGTTATGCTGCCGCCCGATGATGAAGATGACGGCCGCCCCCACCCGCATCCCCCCGCAATGCGGCACCGGTTTCGAACTGCGCCGCGGCCAGGTGCTGCGCGTCACCGACCCCGAGGGCGAGCAGGTGGCCGACCTGTTTGCCTTTGCTGCGGGCGATCCCACCTGCTACCTGTCATCCGGCCGGTCGCTGGACTATGCCGGCAAGCTGTACCTGAGCACGAACGACCTGCTGTATTCCAACGACAGCCGCGTGATGTTCACCATCCTCGCCGACACCGTGGGCCGGCACGATTTCACGCTGACGCCATGCAGCCAGCGCATGTTCGAGATCCTCTACCGGCACCAGGGGCATCATCCCAGCTGCCATGAGAATCTCTGCAATGGCCTGGGCCGCTTCGGCATCGCGCCCCACCAGATCCACACCACGTTCAACATCTTCATGAACGTGTGGTTCGACGCCGACGGCCGCATGACCGTCGATGTACCGCGCTCGAAGGCCGGGGATCACATCGAGCTGCGTGCGGAAATGGACCTGTGGTGCGGCCTGACTGCCTGCTCGGCCGAGGGCTCGAACAACGGGACGTTCAAGCCCATCGACTACGCCATCTTCGACGCCGAACAACCCGGCGCGGGCTAGATATCGATGTCGATGCTCACCGGGCAGTGGTCCGATCCCATCACATCGGCGTGAATGCGCGCGGATTTCACCCGGTCCTTGATCGACGCGGACACCAGCACATAGTCGATTCTCCATCCCACGTTGCGGGCGCGCGCATTGGCGAAATGCGACCACCAGGAGTAGTGCCCGTTGCCCTGCGTGAAGATGCGGAAGGTGTCGACGAAGCCGGCGTCGATGAAGTTCTGGAAGCCCTCGCGCTCCTCGTCGGTGAAGCCCTTCTTGCCGCGGTTGGGCTTGGGATTGGCGAGGTCCATCTCGGTGTGCGCCACGTTCAGGTCGCCGCAGAAGATCACCGGCTTCTTCGCGTCGAGCTGCTTCACATATTCCAGGAAGGCCGGATCCCACTGCTCGTGGCGCAGCTTCACGCGCGAGAGGTCTTCCTTGGCGTTCGGCGTGTAGACGGTGACGGCGAAGAACTGCGGATATTCGGCCGTGACCACGCGGCCCTCGTTCCAGGCATCGCGCTTGAGATCATCGGCAAGGCTGAACCGCTCGGCGAAACTGTCGGGGAACCCGCAGGTGACCTGCTGCGGCTCGATCTTCGTGAAGATCGCGGTACCTGAATAACCCTTCTTTTCGGCCGAATTCCAGTACTCCTGGTATTCGGGCAGGTCGATCTCGGCCTGGCCCTTCTCGGCCTTGGTCTCCTGCAGGCAGAGGATGTCCGGCTGGTGCTCGGCCACGAATTTCTGGAAGGTGCCCTTCTTGATCACGGCACGGATGCCGTTGACGTTCCATGAATAAAATCGCATGGCGGCGAGTATAGCCATCAGGTCGATCACGCCCTGCGAATTACGAAATCCGCGCTCCGGTGGGCACTGATTCTCTGGACAAGCCCCACCCCGTACTTGAGAATCACTCTCATCTAGGACACCAGGCTCCCCATTCCATGTTTCTGACTTTCCTGCGTCGCGGCGTGGCGGCCATTGCCCTGACCGGTCTTTCTCCCGCGCTGCTGGCAGCCGCCCCGGCTGCCGAGGCCGTCGCCGTCCACTACGCCGACATGGCCGTGGCCAAGTACGAGGATTCACTGGCAGCGGCGCGCAAGCTCAGCGCCGCCATCGATGCGCTGGTCGCCGCGCCGGATGCAGGCACGCTGGCCGCCGCCCGCACGGCCTGGATCGATGCCCGCGTGCCGTACATGCAGACCGAGGTCTACCGCTTCGGCAATCCGGTGGTGGATGACTGGGAAGGCCGCGTGAACGCCTGGCCGCTGGATGAGGGGCTGATCGACTATGTCGATGCCTCCTATGGCAGCGATTCGGATGCCAACGCCTGGTACACGGCCAATGTGATTGCGAACGAACACCTGCATGTCGGCGGGCGGCAGATCGATGCCAGCCGTATCACGCCGGCACTGCTGACCGAATCGCTGCACGAGATCGGCGGCATCGAGGCCAATGTGGGCCGCGGCTACCACGCCATCGAATTCCTGCTGTGGGGACAGGACCTGAACGGCACCGGCCCCGGTGCCGGCAACCGTCCCGCCACGGACTTCGATGCGGCGCGCTGCACCGGTGGCAACTGCCAGCGACGTGTCGATTACCTGCAGGCCGCGATGGACCTGCTGCTGGATGACCTGCAGGAGATGGCCGGCCACTGGAAGACTGACGGTGATGCGCGCCAGCAGCTGCTGCGCGGCGGCGCACAGGGCGCGCTGTCGGCGATGCTCACCGGCATCGGCTCGCTGTCCTATGGCGAGCTCGCCGGCGAACGCATGAAGCTCGGCCTGATCCTGCACGACCCGGAGGAAGAGCACGACTGCTTCTCGGACAACACCCACCAGTCGCACTACTACAACCAGGTCGGCATGCGGAACGTGTACGTGGGCCAGTACCGGCGCACCGATGGCACCACGCTGCAGGGGGCATCGATGTCGGACCTGGTGAAGGCGCGCGATGCCGCGCTGGACGCGGAGATGCGCACGCGGCTCGACGCGACGCTGGCCGCGATGGATCGCATCCGCCAGCGTGCGGCCGCTGGCGAGTCCTATGACCAGCTCATCGCGTCCGGCAACACCACCGGCAATGCGCTGGTGCAGGCGGCCATCGATGCACTGGTGGCGCAGACCCGCACCACCGAGCGCGTGGTGCAGGCGCTGGAACTGGGCCGCATCTCGATCGAAGGCTCCGACAGCCTCGACAATCCGGATGCCGTCTTCCAGTAAAACCAGATCCGCATGGCTGGTGCTGGCGCTGGCCGCGGTGACGGCCTGCGCTTCGCCGCGGCCGGAGCCTGCGGCGATGACAGGGCCGGCGACACGCGACGACCTCACCGCCGAGGACCTGGCGCGCGTGCGTGCAATCACCGCGATGGCGCGCAGTTTCGAGGCTGCTGAATCCTTCGAGACTCTCAGCGCCGGCGCGGCCACGGTGCGCAGCAAGCTTCTGAACCGTGACATCTTCTCCCAGCCCGCGGCGAACCTGGACTTCGAGGGGCGGCAACGCTTCCAGATCGGCAACGGCCTGTTCCGCAAGGACTGGGTGGCGGCGCCCTCTTCCACCCAGGCCTCCGATGGCCTGGGTCCGCTGTTCAATGCGCGCTCCTGCCAGGGATGCCACCTGAAGGACGCCGGCGGCGTGGTGCCGGAGGAAGGCGAGGAGCCGGTGTCGCTGTTCCTGCGGCTGTCGGTGCCGCCGCGCGATGAGGCCGAACGCCGTCAACTCGAAGATTCGCTGTCGGTGATCCCGGAGCCCACCTACGGACACCAGCTGCAGACCTTCGCGGTGCCCGGCCTGCCGGCCGAGGCCCGGCTGCGCATCGAATGGGAAGAGATCCGCGTGGCGTTGAACGGTGGCGAGACCGCGACGCTGCGCAAGCCGGTCTATCGCATTACCGACCTGGGATACGGACCGATGCGCGAGGACGTGATGATCTCGCCGCGCATCGCACCGCAAATGATCGGGCTGGGATTGCTCGAGGCCGTCCACGAGGCCGACATCCTCGCCAATGCGCGACGCACGGATGATCCGGATGGCGTGCGCGGCAAGGTGCGGCTGGTCCGCGACGAGGCCACCGGCGAGGTCACCATCGGCCGCTTCGGCTGGAAGGGTGGCCACAGGGATGTGAAGCACCAGTCCGCCGGCGCGTTCTTCGACGACATGGGGCTTTCCACACCGCTGCGGCCCACGCACTGGGGCGAGTGCACGGCGCGGCAAGCCGCCTGCCTGGCGCTGCCCCATGGCGCGCAGTCGCAGCTCGGCAGCGAGGAGGTGCCGGGCGAGCTGCTCGACTTCGTCACTTTCTATGCCGCAAACCTCGCGGTGCCGGCACGGCGCGATGCCGACGATGCGCGCGTGCTGGCCGGCAAGAAGCTGTTCCATGAAGCCCGCTGCACCGCCTGTCATGTCCCCAAGTACGTGACCCGCCGCGATGCGCCACAGCCCGAGCATCGCTTCCAGCTGATCTGGCCCTATTCCGACCTGCTACTGCACGACATGGGCGAGGGACTGGCCGATCACCGCCCCGAGGGCAATGCCAGCGGCCGCGAATGGCGCACGCCTCCGCTATGGGGCATGGGACTGGCGCGCACGGTGAACGAGCGCGGCAGCTTCCTGCACGACGGGCGCGCGCGCACGCCGCTGGAGGCCATCCTCTGGCATGGCGGCGAGGCCACTGCCGCCCGCGACCGCGTGGTGGCGATGACGCCGGCGCAGCGCGCCGATCTGCTGCGCTTCCTGGATTCGCTGTGAATGCCACTGCCGCGCGTGGCGCCCTGCGGCCGCTGTGCGCGGCCATTGCCACGCTGGCCCTGGCGGCAGGATGCGCGACGACGCCGGCATCCGCACCAGATGCACAGTCAGGAGGCATCGATGACCTGGGTGCGCGGCTGCTGGATGACTACATCCGCCCGCAGACCGCGACCCTTGTGCGCAGCACGCAGGCACTGGATGCCGCGCTCGATGTCTACTGCACAGAGGCCGGGAGTCGCGAACTCCAGCAGACTGTCGACGCGAGACTGCGCGACGTCACGGTGGCCTGGGCGGGCGTCGAATTCCTGCGCTTCGGCCCCCTGGTGGAACAGAACCGCCTCGAGCAGTTCTTCTTCTGGCCCGACCCGCGCGGCGTGATGCAGCGGCAGTTGCGCACACTGTTGTCCGCCGCCGACCCGGCGCGGCTCGAACCGGCCAGCCTGCGCCAGCAGAGCGTCGCGGTGCAGGGACTGCCCGCGCTGGAATACGCGCTGCATGGTGATGGCGCCCGCGCCGCCATTGCAGCCAATGATGCGGTCGGGGTTTATCGCTGCGCCTTCGCCGCGGCCGTGGCGGCGAACCTGGCACGCATCGCCGGCGAGATCGATGCCGGCTGGAATGCGCAGTCGGCGCAGGCGCGCGAGTTCGCCGCACCCGCCGCCGGCAATGACCTGTATCGCAATGCCGGCGAAGTCGCCTCCGAGGTCCTCAAGGCGCTGTCCACTGCCTTGCATGTGGCACGCGACCAGAAGCTGGCGCCGGCACTGGGTGAGGATGCGGCCAGCGCACGCGGCACTCTGCTGCCCCTGTATCGCAGCGGCCTGACAGCGGAATTCATCAGCGCGCAGGCCGCGGCCCTGGAACGCTTCCAGGCCGCAGCCGGATTCGGCGCCATGCTGGCCGGAGAATCCCGGTGGATCGATGCCAGCCTGCGCGATGAACTGCAGCGCGTGCAGCAGGACTTCGCGGATCTTCCAATTCCCGCCGACCTCGCCATCGCGGATGAAGATGCACGCGACCTGCTGGTGCACGCAGCGCTGCTGATCTCCAACGCGCGCGCCCTGGTGGATGAATACCTGGCGCCCGCGCTGGGCGTGAACCTGGGCTTCAATGCACTGGATGGGGACTGACGATGCGTGGCCCGCATCGCATGGCAGATTCCCGGCCACTCACGCGGCGCGATGCGCTGCTCGGCGGTCTCGCCGCGACCGCTGCCCTGGCCGCCCGCCCGCTGCATGCCGAAGCCGGCCCGTCACGCGCGCCTCGCTTCCTCAGCGCACGCACCCACGGCCAGCGTCATGAGGCCGTGCTGCTCGATGCCGACGGCCGCGACCATGCGATCCTGCCGCTGCCGGACCGCGGCCACAGCTTTGCCGTCGATGGCGCACGTCATCGCGCAGTGGCCTTCGGCCGGCAGCCGGGATTCTTTGCGCTGGTGTTCGACCTGCGCGATGCCCGGCGCCTTGTCACGCTGCCATTGCCTGCGGACCGTCACTTCTTCGGCCATGGCGTGTTCTGCGCAGAGGGCGAGCGGCTGTTCACCACCGAGAATGATTTCGATCGCGGCCGTGGCGTGATCGGCGTGTACGACGCGCGCCCGGGCGCCGGGTGGCAGCGGCTGGGTGAATTGGATTCCGGCGGCATCGGTCCGCATGAGCTGGTGCTGCTGCCGGATGCGCGCACGCTGTGCGTCGCGAACGGCGGGCTGCTGACGCATCCGGACTATGGCAAGACCACGCTGAATCTCGCGACGATGCGCTCCACGCTGGCGCTGCTCGATGCGCGCGATGGCAGGCTGCTGGCGAACATGAGCCTGGCGCCGGAACTGTTCCAGCTGTCGATCCGCCATCTCGCCATCGATCGCCGCGGCGATGCCTGGTTCGCCTGCCAGCACCAGGGTCCTGCCTCCGAGCGTCCGCCGCTGCTGGGTCGCTGCAGGCCTGGCCATGACCTCGAACTCTTCACCGCACCGCCGGACATCCAGCGCAACCTGCGCAACTACATCGGCTCCATCGCGGTCGATCCGCAGCGCGGCTGCATTGCCACCAGCAGCCCGGTGGGCGGTCACATCGCGTGGTGGAACGGCGATGACGCGCAATGCCTGGGCGCCACCGCCCGCCCGGACGGCTGCGGCGTGGCGGCACTGGGCGATGGCCGCTTCCTCGTCAGCGATGGCTTCGGCGGCCTTGTCGCGGCCGCGCCCGGCGATCTGCCGCAGCCACTGCCCGCCACTTCGCAGGGCGTGGCATGGGACAATCACCTGAGAACGATATGAACGCAGCGGCAACGACAATGCAGGCAGCGGCCCTGACGGTGCAGGACGTGAGCCGGCGATACGGATCACTGACCGCCGTCAATGGCGTCAGCTTCGAGACGGCGCCGGGCGAGATCCTGTGCCTGCTGGGCAGCTCCGGCTGCGGCAAGAGCACGCTGCTGCGCCTGATCGCCGGACTGGAAACGCCCGATGCCGGCCGCATCCGCATGGATGGCCGCGAACTGAGCGGACCGGGCACCTTCGTGCCGCCCGAACAGCGCGGCATCGGCCTGGTGTTCCAGGACTATGCGCTGTTCCCGCACCTTTCCATCCTCGACAACGTGGCCTTCGGCCTGCGCGGCGATCGCGCGACGCGTCACGCCACCGCGCGTGCGGCGCTGGCCCGCGTGCGCCTCGAGGCGCGCGCCGCAGGCTTTCCGCACATGCTCTCCGGCGGCGAGCAGCAGCGTGTCGCGCTGGCGCGCGCGCTGGCGCCGCAGCCGCGGCTGCTGCTGCTGGATGAACCCTTCTCGAACCTGGATCGCGGCCTGCGCGAGACGGTGCGCGATGAGACGCTGGCCATCCTGCGCGAGGCCGGCATCAGCGCCATCCTGGTCACGCATGATCCGGAAGAGGCGCTGCGAATCGCCGACCGCATCGTCCTGATGCGCCATGGGCGCATCGAACAGGATGCCGCACCCGAAACGCTGTACCGCAGCCCGGCCTCGCTGTATGCCGCGCGCTTCTTCAGCGAACTGGTCGAGCTGCACGGCTGCGCGCAGGGCGGAACGGTGGCCACGCCGCTGGGCCGCTTCGCAGCGCCCGCGCTGCGCGAGGGTGAGCCGGCCTGCGTGGCGCTGCGCCCGCATGACCTGCGCCTGGCCGCGCAGGGCGTCGCCGCACGCGTGCAGGATCGTGCCTTCCTGGGCTGCTGCGAGCGACTGCGTCTCACCATCGACGGCCTTCCCAAGCCGCTGGCACTGCAGGTTTTCGAGCACTGCCCTGCACGGCCCGGCGATACTATCCACCTGCAGGCGGATCCGGCCGCAGCGTTGGTGTTTCCCGCCGAAACCGAATCCCCGAGGAGCCTGACATGAAGCACACATCTGCATTGCGCCGGCGACTGCTGGCCTCGATGGCAACCCTGGTGTGCGCCGTTGCCGGCGCGGCGGGCGCCAATGCTGCCGAAGTGAACCTCTACACCACGCGCGAGCCGGGCCTGATCCAGCCGCTGCTGGAGCAGTTCACCCGGTCCACCGGCATCAAGGTGAACACGGTGTTCGTGCGCGACGGCCTGGCCGAACGCGTGGCCGCCGAGGGGCGCCGCTCGCCGGCCGATGTGCTGATGGTGGTGGACTTCGGCAACCTGGTCGACCTCGTCGACCGCGGCGTCACGCAGCCGCTGCGCTCGCCGGTGCTCGAGCAGGCCATTCCCGCGCAGCTGCGCGACGCAGATGACCACTGGTTTGCGCTGTCGCTGCGCGCGCGAGTGCTGTATGCCTCGAAGGATCGCACCGATCTTGCGCAGTTCCGCTACGAAGACCTTGCCCGGCCCGAGTGGCGCGGCAAGGTGTGCCTGCGCTCGGCGCAGCATCCCTACAACACCGCGGTGATCGCGGCCTACATCGCGCATCACGGAGAGGCGGCCGCCGAAACCTGGCTGCGCGGCGTGAAGGCGAACCTTGCGCGCCGCCCGGGTGGCGGCGACCGCGAGGTGGCGCGCGACATCCTGGGCCAGCTCTGCGACATCGGCCTCGGCAATTCCTATTACGTGGGCCGCATGCGCAGCGGCAGCGGCGGACCGGAGCAGGAGAAGTGGGGCGAGGCCATCGATGTCGTGCTGCCCACCTTTGCCAATGGCGGCACGCATGTGAATGTGTCCGGCGCGGCGCTGGCGCGCAATGCACCCAACCGCGATTCGGCCGTGAAGCTGCTGGAATACCTGGTGTCGCCAGACGCCCAGCGCGAGTACGCGCGCACCAACTATGAATATCCGGTGCGGCCGGGCGCCGGCATCGATCCGCTGATCGCGGCGCTCGGTCCGCTGACGCCCGACACGCTGCCGCTCACCGAGATCGCGAAGCACCGCAAGGCGGCCAGCCTGCTCGCCGAGCGCATCGGCTTCGACAACTGAAGGCCGGCGTGACCCGGGGGTCCCGCTCCGGCGCAGCCTGGCTGGCGGCCGCGGCCGTCATTGCCCTGCTGGTGCTGCTGCCGGTGGTGGCACTGCTGTCCAAGGCATTGCAGGGCGACGGCATGCTCTGGCCGCACCTGCTGCAATACGTGCTGCCGCCGGCATTGCGCGACACGCTGCTGCTGCTGGCCGGCGTCGGTCTGCTGGTGATTGCGCTGGGCACCGGCAGCGCCTGGCTGGTCACTGCCTACGACTTTCCAGCTCGCCGTGTGTTCGAATGGGCACTGCTGTTGCCGCTGGCAGTGCCGACCTACATCATGGCCTATGCATGGATGGACCTGCTGCATCCCATCGGTCCGCTGCAGACCGGATTGCGCGCACTGCTGGGCTTCGACTCGCCGCAGGACCTCAGGCTGCCCGACGTGCGCTCGCTGGCCGGCTGCGCGCTGGTACTGGGCTTCGTGCTCTATCCCTATGTCTACCTGACCACGCGGGCAATGTTCCTGATGCAGTCCGGCGGTCTGCTCGAGGCGGCGCGCACGCTCGGCCAGGGGCCGCGCGCGGTATTCCTGCGCGTGGCGATTCCGCTGGCCCGGCCCGCCATCGCAGTGGGCACGGCGCTGGCATTGATGGAGGCGCTGAACGACATCGGCGCATCCGAACTGCTGGGCGTGCGCACGCTGACCGTGTCGATCTATTCCACGTGGGTCAACCGCGCCGATCTTGCCGGCGCTGCGCAGATCGCGCTGGCGATGCTGGCCGTGGTGGTGACGCTGCTGGTCATCGAGCGCGCCGCCCGCCGGCGGCAGCGCTATGCGGCTGGCGCGCAGAAGACACGCCGCATGGCGCCGCAGCGGCTCGCCGGCCGCCAGGCGCTGCTGGTGATTGCACTGCTGGGCGTGCCGGTGCTGTTCGGTTTCCTCGCGCCGGCGGGATACCTTTCCGTGCGCGCATTCGAACGGTTCGGCTTTGCTGGCTTCCCGCCCGGGCTGCTGCAGATCACGCTCGACACCTTGCAACTGGCGGCCATGGCCACGGTGTTCACGCTGCTTGCGGCTTTGATCCTCTCCTATTCACTGCGCCTGCGGCCCGGCGTGATCGCAGCCAGCAGCGAACGCATCGCGACGCTGGGCTATGCCATTCCGGGCACGGTGCTGGGCATCGGCCTGCTGGTGCCACTGGGTACGGCCGATGATCTGCTGGCACGCATGGTCGAATCGGTGACCGGCGAGCGTGCCGGCCTGCTGCTGCTGGGCACCAGCGTGGCGCTGGTGGTGGCCTATTGCACGCGCTTCCTGGCCGTGGCCACGGGTGGAATCGAGTCCGGCTTCGCGCGCATCGCACCGTCGCTGGACCAGGCCGGACGCACGCTGGGCGCAAGCGCCGGCGGCGTGCTGCGACGGATCCACCTGCCGCTGCTGCGTCCGGCACTGGCCGCCGCCGCGCTGCTGGTGTTCGTGGACTGCATGAAGGAGCTGCCGGCCACGCTGCTGCTGCGGCCGCTGAACGTCGAGACGCTGGCCACGCATGTCTATGCCGAGGCCGCACGCGGCACCTACGAGGACGGCGCCATCGCTGCGCTGCTGATCATCCTGGCCGGCCTTGCACCGGTGATCCTGCTGTCGCGCGTCGGCACCGGCCAGGCCACCGAGGGACCTGTGCAATGAGCCAGTGCGATGAGCCAGTGCAATGAGTGATCGCCGCACGGCCTGGCGCACAGCGCTCCTGGCGGCGGCGGTGCTGCTTGTGGCCGCACTGCTGTGGCTGTGGCTGCGTCCCCCGCAGCTTGCCGCCTATGAGGTCGAGGCGCAGCCACTGGTGCAGCAGGTGGTGGCCACCGGCCGCATCATCAGCACCTCGCGCAGCCAGGTGGGCAGCGAGATCACCGCCACGGTGCTCGAGCGGCATGTGCGCGAGGGCGACAGGGTCGAGCCGGGACAGCTGCTGGTCACGCTGCAGGCCGATGACCTCGAGGCCGCCGTGCGCGAGGCCGAGGCGGAACTTGAACGCCTGCGCGGCAGCACCCGGCCGGAGGCCCTGGCGCGCCTTCGCCAGGCCGAGGCACAGCTGGCGCAGGCCAGCCGTGAGGCGCGCCGGCGCGAGACGCTGGCCGGCAGCGGCGTGATCGCGCGCGAATCGCTGGAGCAGGCGCAGGAGGCCGAGTCCGTGGCCCGTGCGGGCCTTGCGGCCGCCGAAGCAACCGCCAATGCCGCGCGCGCCGGCGGTGCCGGGGAAGTGCAGCTGCGACAGCGGCTCGCCGCGGCCCGTGCCCAGCTGGCGCGCACGCAGATCCGCGCGCAGCGCGCCGGCACCGTGCTGACGCGCGATGTGGAACCCGGCGACCTGGTGCAGCCCGGCCGCGTGCTGTTCGAGATCGCGCATGCCGGCCAGACCGAGATCGAAGTGCCGGTGGACGAGAAGAACCTGTCGGTGCTGCGCGAGGGACAGCCCGCACAGTGCCTCGCCGATGCCTGGCCAGACCGTCCCTTCCCCGCCACCGTCGATTACATCGCGCCGGGCATCGATGCCGGGCGTGGCACCGTGATCGTGCGCCTGCGGGTCGATCCGGTACCCGACTTCCTGCGCCAGGACATGACGGTCACCGTGAACATCGAGACCGGGCGACGCGAGCAGGCGCTGGTCGTGCCGGATGACGCATTGATCCGCGCCGATGACGGCAGCCTCGCCGTGCTGGTCGTGCGCGACGGCAGCATCGCACGCACCGGCGTGACCATCGGCCTGCGCGGCGTGGGCCGCAGCGAGATCACGGCAGGTCTGCAGGCCGGCGACCTTGTGCTGGCAGATGCCGCAGCGGTGCCGGCCGTGGCCGGCGATCGCGTGCGCACCCGTGTGCAGGCACTGCCCCCCGGCGGGCGCGCCGGCCAGGATTCTCGGCGCGAGCTGCCCGTGCAGCTGGACTGACACTACCGGCGCATGTGGATCGAATCGACCATTGCGATCCGCTTCCTGCGCGAGGGCCGCACGCAGACGCTGCTGATCGCCACCGGCATCGCCGTCGGCGTGGCGGTGATCGTGTTCATCACGGCGCTGATCCAGGGCCTGCAGGACAACATCGTCGAGCGCACGCTGGGCACGCAGTCGCACATCCGCGTGCAGCCGCCTGACGAGGTCAACCTGCTGGCACCGCTGCCGGCCGGCACCACGCGGCTGGTGCTGGAGACCCGGCGGGCACAGCGACTGCGCTCGATCAACAACTGGCAGCAGGTGCAGGATGCGCTCGACGCGCACCCGGACCTGGCGGCCGTCTCGCCGCTGGTATCCGGCCCGGCCTTCGCCCTGCGCGGCAATGCGCGCGAATCCGTCGCCGTCGTGGGCATCGATCCGCCGCGTTACCTGCGCATCATCCCGCTGCAGCAGGACATCATCGCCGGCAGCCTGCGCGTCGGCGCCGGCGATGCGCTCATCGGCCAGCTGCTGGCCGATGCGCTGGGCGCCTCGGTGGGCGACAAGTTCCGCCTCGAGGCCGGCGACGGACGCGAGGCGCAGCTGAACATTGCCGGCATCTTCCAGCTCGGCGTGCGCGAACTCGACGAGCGCTATGTGTACCTGGACCTGAAGCAGGCGCAATCGCTGCTCGACCTGCCCGGCGGCGTGACCGTCATCGATGTGACGGTGCACGAGATCTTCGCCGCCGACCGCATCGCCGCCCGCATCGGTGCGCTCACCGGCCTTTCGGCCGAGAGCTGGATGCAGAGCAATGCGCAGCTGATGAACGCGCTGCGTTCGCAGAGTCTCTCGACCGGCATGATCTCGTTCTTCGTGGCGGTGTCGGTGGCCTTCGGAATCGCCAGCGTGCTGTCGATCAGCGTCGTGCAGCGCACGCGGCAGATCGGCATCCTGCGCGCAATGGGCATCCGGCAGCGGCAGATGCTGAAGGTGTTCCTGGTGCAGGGTGCACTGCTGGGCCTGGCCGGATCCTCAGTCGGTGCGATGGCCGGCTACGGCCTGGTGTGGGTGTTCAACACGCTGGGCCCGGGGCTGTTCGAGGTGCCGCTGTCGCCGCGGCTGGTGCTGCTGGCCACGGCGCTGGCCACGGTCACCGGCACCATTGCCGCCGCCGTGCCGGCGCGCCGTGCGGCAAGGCTCGATCCGGTGGTGGCCATCCGTCATGCCTGATCCTGCCGCCACGACCGCCGAGGCGCAGGTGCTGCAGCTCTCCGGGCTGCGCAAGTCCTTCAACATCGGCCTGCCCACCGAGGTGGAGGTGCTGCATGGCCTCGACCTTTCCATCCACCGCCAGGACTTCGCGGCGCTGATCGGGCCGTCCGGCTCGGGCAAGAGCACGCTGCTGAACCTGCTCGGCCTGCTCGACTCGCCAACCGCAGGCGAACTGACGCTGCTGGGCCATGCCACGCGCGACCTGGACGACGAGGCGCGCACCGCGCTGCGCGCCACGGCGCTGGGGTTCGTGTTCCAGTTCCATCACCTGATCCCGGCGTTCACGGCAATCGAGAACGTGATGATGCCGCTGATGATCGCCGGGGGCCGGCCTTCGGCCGGCACCGTCGAACGCGCGCGCAGCCTGCTGCAGCAGGTGGGTCTTGGCGACTTCGAGGCGCGCCGGCCCGATGAGCTTTCCGGTGGCCAGCAGCAGCGCGTGGCCATCGCGCGGGCGCTGGTGACACGCCCGTCCCTGCTGCTGGCCGATGAACCCACCGGCAACCTCGACACGCGCACTGCCGGCGAGGTGTTCGAGCTGTTCCGCCGCTTCAATCGCGAGGCCGGCTGCGCGGTGCTGATCGTCACGCACGATCCCCGCCTCAGTGATTCATGCGACCGCGTCATCCGTCTCGTCGATGGCCGCATCGTGGAGGACTCGCGGCGCGACGCCAGCAAGCCCCCGGGCGGGTGAACCCTGCGCCGGAGGCATCCCTTCGCGCGGCAGCACATCCTTCAGCAGCGGCGCTGCTCAGGCCGGCGGGATGCCGAAGATGCGCTCGGCGTTCGCGTGGCAGACCTTGCGGCGCTCCTCATCGCTCAGCGGCGCCGCCTCGATGAAGGCCACGGCCGGCGCGGTGGGCTGGTAGGGATAGTCGATGGCCCACATCACGCTGTCGACGCCGAGCCGGTCGATGCAGTAGCGCAGCGCCAGCGGATCTTCGACACCGCTGGTGGTGATCGCGAAGTTGCGACGGAAGTATTCGCTTGGCTTGAGCTTCTGCGGGCTGCGGCCGCGCGCCGGATTGCCCATGTAATCCAGGCGCCACAGCCAGAACGGCACGGCCTCGCCCATGTGGCCGATCACCACGCGCAGGCGCGGAAAGCGGTCCAGCGCACCGGACATCATCAGCCGCACCGCATGCGTGCCGACTTCCACGCCATAACCCCACACCGCAGCGTCAAGGCGGTAGTCACGGAACGGCGCTGCCATGCCATCGGAGGGCGCGCGCGGATGGATGTACAGCGGCACATCCAGCGCCTCGGCCGCCTCGAGGATGGGCCAGTACTTCTGCTGGTCGAGGTACTCGTTGTTGGTGTGCGAGTTGACGATGAAGCCATTCAGCTTCAGTTCGCGGATCGCGCGCTCCATCTCCTTCACCGCAGCGGCAGGATCCTGCGGCGCAAACGTGGCCAGCGCCGCAAAGCGATTCGGGTGGCGGGAGACGACTTGCGCGAGGCGGTCGTTGGCCAGCCGCGCAAGCGCTGCGGCAAGGCCGGGCTCGAACATCTGCACACCGGGCGCAGTCAGGCCCAGCAGCTGCATGTCGACGCCGTGCGCGTCCATGTCGCGCAGGCGCAGTGTCTCGAGGTCCAGCAGGCGCTGCAGCAGTTCGGGCGGCGTGCCGCCCGGCGCGTCATAGATGCCCTGCACCAGCTTCAGGTCGAGGCTGCTGCCACCGGCGCGCGCCACCTCGCGCAGCGCCGCGGCGACCTCGGGAACGGAACAAGCCTCTTCGGTTGCGATCAGGCGCACGCCTGCGGAAGCGTCCCTCGGACGCGAGACATCCTGCTGCTTCAATGCCGACTCCCAGTTTTCCGGAGCGGCAAGTCTACATGGGTCGCCGGCGGGTCCGCGCCGGCCTCAGGGATCGCGCTGCTGTACCGCGCACTGACCGGCATCACCGGGCAGGCCGGCGCCCTGCATCGTGTCCACGCCCGCAGGTGCCGGTTGGCACTGCATGACATCGACCACCTTGATCCGGGCAGGGTCGATTGCATCGGGAACGAAAGCTGCGCGCGCCAGCACCACACTGCCGATCAGCAGCGGGATGCCAAGCAGACATGCAGGTGCGAGCTTCATGATGCGGAATGATGTGCACGCGGCGATGACGCATCCATCGGCGTGGTGGACACCGCACCGGCATCACGTCCCGATCCCGCTGTAGGAACGGGACTACAGTCGCAGCGCATCGCCTCGGCACCGAGTCGTTGCTGCTAACATCCGGGATCGATGCACAAGAGACTGATCCAGGAAGGCTTCAACCGCCGCTACGTGCTGCTGCCGCTGCTGCTGTCGATCCTGCTGGTAGCGCTCGGCTTCGGCATCAGTGAAGCCCGGCGCGCGAAGACCAGCCAGATCGATGACGAGCTTCGCACACGCCAGGATGTGATCCGCCTGCTCGATGAAGCCGAATACCGGGCGCTGGAGGCCGAGAGCTCGCGGCGCGG
This sequence comes from uncultured Steroidobacteraceae bacterium, assembly GCA_964417875.1. GTDB lineage: Bacteria > Pseudomonadota > Gammaproteobacteria > Steroidobacterales > Steroidobacteraceae > ZC4RG30. Next base: position 56,188 of record CAYQJU010000007.1, on the reverse strand, counting down.
CTTCCTGCTCACCGGCGAGGAGCAGTATCTGGCGCCGATGGATGCGGCCATTGCCGATGCGCAAACGCGCCTGGATGAACTGGTGGTCATCTACCGCGACCTCGATCCATCAGGGCTGCCGGTACTGGAAACGATCAAGGCCGACGTTGCAGCCAAGAGTCGCGACGTCATGCAGTCGATCGCCCTGCATCGCAACGGCGCCACGGAACAGGCACTGGAACTGGTGAAGTCCGACGTCGGCCTGCGACTGATGGATTCCATCCGCGACAATGTGGAAGCGCTGCGCGCGCAGGAGACCGCGCGCGTGCACGAGGGCATCGCCACCTGGGACGCGGCGATGCGCTGGAGCACCTACGTCGGCTTCGTCAGCATGATCTTCACCATCGCCGTGCTGGTGACGCTGGGCCTGCTTGCCACGCGTGACATCCGGCGGCGCGAGAATTTCGCCACGATGCTGGCCACGCAGATCGACTCGCGCACCCATGAACTGCGCGACCTCAGCCGCCACATGAGCCGCGTGGCCGAGGCCGAGAAGCATGCACTGGCACGCGAGCTGCACGACGAGCTCGGCGGCCTGCTGGTGGTGATGCGCATGGATCTCTCGCAGATCCGCAAGCGCCTGGGTGCCGCCGCGGATGACCCGCAGGTCAAGCCCCACTGGGACCGTGTCGAGCAGGCGCTGGCCTCGGGTCTCGAACTGAAGCGCCGCGTGATCGAGGAACTGCGCCCCACGCTGCTGGACAACATGGGCCTGTTCACCGCGCTGCGCTGGCTCGCCACGCAGCGGGCGGAGCAGGCGCAGCTGGAACTGAAGATGCACGGCATCGACGAGGACATCGAATTTCCTGCGGAGATCGCCATCGCGGTGTTCCGCACCGTGCAGGAGGCGGTGTCGAACACGGTGAAGCATTCCGGCGCCACGCAGATGACGATCGAGGCCGAGGTCGATGACACGCACCTCACCGTGCGGGTGACCGACAACGGCAGTGGCATCCCGCCGGACGCGGAGCAGCGCAGCGGCTCGCATGGAGTCAGGCAGATGCGCTTCCGCATGGAGTCGGTGGGCGGCAGACTGCACATCGCACGACGCGAGCCTTCCGGCACCATCGTCGAGCTGACGGTACCGCGGACGGAAGCAGGAGAGTCCCCGGAGACGCGGGTCGTCTAGGAAACGCGCTCTGTCTCGTTGGCCGGGTCGCGGTTCGAGCGTACCGCAGCCATGATCTCGCCGAGGCGCTCGAAATCCATGGCCTTGTTCAGGAAGTGCTCGACGCCCAGCTGGCGGGCCCGCTCGCGGTATTGCGGCAGCGCGTAATTGGTCATCACGATGGTGGTCGGCCGGTGACTGCCCAGTGCCTCGAGCACACCGAAGCCGGTACCCACCTTCAGCTGCAGATCGAGGATCAGCACATCGACCGCCTGCTCGGTAAGGGCGCGCAGCGCCGCGCTCTCATCCGCGACCGTGTCGAGCACGCGGACGCCTTCTTCCTGGACCAGCAGTTCGCGCACGCGCTCGGCAATGCGCGGTGAATCTTCCACCAGCAGTACGCGGAGCTCGTTTTCCGCCACCGCTGTCATCAGTTCATCAGTCCGTTCCGCAACGCATAGGATGTGATGTCGGCGTTCGACTTGAACGACATCTTCTCGAGCACTCGCGTGCGGTAGGTGCTCACGGTCTTCACGCTCAGCGACAGTTCGCTGGCGATCTCCGACACGGACTGTCCCGAGGCCAGCTTGCAGAAGATCTGGAACTCGCGCTCCGACAGGCCCGCATGCAGCGGCTTCTCGTGGTCGGTGTCGAGTTCGGAGACCAGCAGCTCGGCGAGGCTGGAGCTCACATAGCGCTTGCCGGCCATCACCTGGTTCACGGCCTTCATCAGCTCGTCGGGCGCGCTTTCCTTCGACAGGTAGCCGCTGGCGCCGGCCTTCAGCACGTTCACTGCATACTGCCGCTCGGGGTAGGCGCTCAGCACCAGCACCCGCGTCTCCGGATAGGAGGCACGCACGTGCTTGAGGATGTCGAGGCCGCCGCGGTCGGGCATGTTGATATCCAGGATCAGAAGGTCAAAACGCGCACCGCGCAGCATGTCGAGTGTCTGTGAACCGCTTGACGCCTCGGCGATGGAGGCGAACCGGCCGTTCTGCTGCAGGAACTGCCGCAATCCCGCCCTCACGAGGGCATGGTCGTCAGCGATCAAAACCCTGGTCATGTGTCGTACTCCCCTTGCCCGACTCCCCGGGCGACCTGCCTGAATTCTTGCCCAGCCAACGGCCCGGGCAAGGCGGCCCCGAACCTCAGGGTGTGTCGGAACAATCCTACAACATCGCGCCGGAGCCGCTTCCTACACCCAGTTTCGCCGCGCTCCCACAGGCGGGACATCGGGCGTGGCAGACACTGTCTGCCGTGGGATTGGCCGAAATGAAGTGCCATCCTGCTGTATCCGCACACAAGGAGAATGAAATGAGGACGTACCGGAAGCTGGCCGCAGCCGCCCTGGGAGGGCTGATGGTGATGGGAATGGCCGCCTGCGAGGACAAGGGCCCCGTGGAGCAGGCCGCCGAAGAGGTGGATGAGGGCATCGACACGCTGCAGCGTGGCGAGGAATCGACCGCCAACAAGGTGGATGACGCGGTGGACGAACTGCGGGATTAAGTCCAGTCGGTCAGCGAACCCGCCTGCGCCGTCGGCGCAGGCGGGGCGGTCTCAGCGCCGTCGGCGCAGCAGATTCGAGAGCTTCCCGGCCAGGCCCTTCTTGCGGCTCCGCCGCCGCTGCATGCGGCCCATCGCGAAAGACAGCAGCGTGCCCATCATGCTCGTCGCGATGCCACGCCGGCCCGGATCGAGCAGGAAGCGCATCGTGCGGCTGCGAGGGAAGACATCGACCTCTTCATAGCCTGGCTGGCCGGCAAGCAGGATCACGCGCAGCTGCTCGCGGCTGCGGTGCATTCCGGCGATCAAAGTGTTCGGGTCCATTGGGCGAAGAGCTCCCTGTCCTTGTTGAATTCCTCGCGCATCAGTCCTGCTGCCCGCCCGGGACGCAGCGATGACAGCGCCAGCGCGGCGCTGATGCCGGCCAGCAGCAGCAGCACCGCTGCGCTGACGATCACATAGGTAAGCCGCCACTGCGTGTCCCAGAACACCGCAAGACCGATCATCCACGTGGCGGCGAGGCCGGCAAGCCCCGCCACCAGCGCGATTGCTGCCCAGCACAGCCGGCGCACCAGGGCCGTGCGGTATTCACCCGCAGCGGCCACGCCGAGCTGTGCATAGGAGGACAGCAGGTGGGCCAGCGGCCCCAGGACGGCGAGCGCTCGAAGGGCTATCGCCGACACAGGATCGCGCCCGCCACCAGTCCCGCAGCAGCGGAAACCCCCACGGCGGTCCACGGGTTCTCGTGCACGTACTCGTCGGTGGCGCGGGCCGCGCGACGCGTGCCATCCGCCGCATATTCCAGCCGGTCACGAGTGGCGGACCTCACGCGCTGGATGGAGGATTCCAGCTTGTCGCGGATGCGCGCGATGTCGTTGTCACTGATGTCCGAGACGCGACGCAGCAGTTCCTCGACATCATCGAAAAACTTCTGCAGCTCTGTGGCGCCCCGGTGCAGTGCTTCACCCGACCGCTCTCCGGTGACGTGCGCGATGTCGGCGAGGTTGTCGGCTGCCCTTCCCATGTTCAGACCCCCCGGTTGCGGCCGAGGAAGAAGGTGGCAATTGCCACCACCAGGAAGACCACGAACAGGATCTTCGCGATGCCGGCCGCGCCGGCGGCGATTCCCGAGAAGCCAAGCAGCGCTGCGATCAGCGCGATGACGAAGAAGACAACGGCGTAGTGAAGCATGTGAATCCCTCCATGCCGGCCGGCGGCCGGGCTTGTCCATATCGTCGTGGGCGGCCTCATCGGCAGCAGTCGGGACGCCCTCCTTCCGGGTGTAGGAGGGACCTGACCCTGCAGCAATTACTCTCCCGGCACGACCAGCCGGCTGCTCACGCTCTGCACGCCATCCACCCTGGCCGCGACTTCCTCCGCTGCGGCACGGCTTTCGCGCGTGGGCACGAGGCCATGCAGGCCGATGACCTGCTGGTCATCGATGCTGACCGAGATGCCGAGGTCGGCGGTGCGCCGGTCTGCCTTCAGCGCCCGTTCCACCTCGCGCACCAGCGGCGATGTGACCGCCGCCGCCTGCGCTGCCGGTGGCGAGCGGACTTCCACATGGCTGGAGACCCGCACATCACCGGAGTGGCTCTGCGCCAGCGACAGTGCGCGCGCGGCCTCCAGTTCCGAATCGACCTCGCCAGACAGCACCACGGTCTGGGCATGCACCACCACGCTGATCGCATCTGCCGGGACTTCATCGGAGGCGCGCAGCGCCCGCTGGATGTCACGCACGGCCGTCTCCGGATCCTTCTGCACGGTGCCGGAGACCGCAGACGGCGCGTCGGCCCCTGACGCAGGCATCGCCGGCACCAGGGCGCCGGCTCCGGCCGCGTCCTGTGAGGGTGCCTGTGCCATCACCGCGCCGCTCACGCCCATCGCCACCATGCACACCAGGAGTCTGTTCATGTTGCCGCCTTCATCTGCACGCCTTGCCTGCGGGAAGGGTCGCCCCCTGCGCAGGACTGCACCATGCAGGCCGCCCGCAAGCGGGGGTAGGAACCTGCCGACCGCGGGCTGCGCAACGGGTGGATTGCAGTTAGGAGGCGCCCTATCAGGCGTGACGCCCTGCACCTACAGCCCCAGGGTAGCCAGGGCGCGAGCATGCAACCCATTCCAGAAGAAGTTGCGGCATTACCGCAAGGAGAAGCGAAGATGAAAAGACCAGTCATTCCCACCGTTGCAGCCTGCGCCGCGCTGGCGCTGGGACTGTCCGCTTGCAACCGCGCCGAGTCGCCGGCCGATGTCGCCGCCGATGTGGCCGAAGCGCAGGCTGATCGCAGCGAGGCGGTGGCCGATGCGCGCATGGAGCAGGCCGAAGTGCTGGCGGAAACGGCAGGCGCGGCAGCCTCGAGGGATGTGGATGATGTCGGCGATGCCATCGAGGATCGCGCCGAAGCCCGCTACGACACGGCCATTGCCGAGGCACGCGGCGATTTCGAGGTCGCCACCCAGGGCTGCGAATCCTTGAGCGGCAGCGCACAGGCGAACTGCAAGGAAAGCGCCGAAGCGACCTATGACGCCGCCCGCGAGGGTGCACAGCGCCAACTGGACGCCGCGCGCACCCGCGCCGACCAGACCCAGCAGATCGACAACCGCTGAAGGAGGATCACATGAACCGTGACATCATCGAAGGCAACTGGCACCAGATGAAGGGCAAGGTGAAGGCCCGCTGGGGCAAGCTCACCGACGACCAACTGGACCAGGTCGAGGGCAACTATGAAATGCTCTGTGGCAAGATCCAGGAGGCTTATGGCATTTCGCGCGAGGAAGTCGAGCGCGACCTGTCGCGCCTGAACTGAGCGGAGCCGGGAAAGTCCCGGGATACAGAAAAGGGCCCTGGAATCCAGGGCCCTTTTTCATCACGGCGCGAACCTAGCGCTTGACCTGAAGCTGGTTGTCTACCGACTTCACGCCCTCGACCTCGCGGGCCAGCTCACTGGCTGCACGCATCTCGGATTCGGTGCTCGCCCAGCCGGTCAGCGTGACCTTGCCATTGGTCGAATCCACGTTCACATCCAGCCCGTCGACGCTGTCGTTATCCAGCAACTTTGCCTTCACCTTCGAGGTGATGGCGACGTCGTCGACATACTGGCCGGGGGTCGACTGGCCGCGAAATACATTGCAGCCACCGAGTGCCACGCCGGCCGAAACGAGGGCCACTGCCGCGCTTCTGGTGATGATGTTCATCGCACCTCCTACGTATTTCACCGCATTTGCGGCGGTCACACGATGCGCGCCGCAGGCGGCGCGGGGCACGGGATGGCGGCGCGGCCGGATGTAGGAACGGACCGCTCCACCCGTACTGCCGCGGCTGCAGCAGAAACGCAACAACTGCGGGCAATCTTCCTACAGTCCGTCGGCTGGTTGCCCGGCAGTTGGCCATGCAGGCATCAACGATCTTGCACGCAACGGGAAGAGACACAGGAGTTGCAGATGCAGATGGCCGTGAGCGACAGCTTCGAACCGGGCGTACCGCTGGAAGAGCCACGTGGCTTCCTGGCCGACATCGCGTCGCGGCATGCGCGCAGCCGCCGGCAGCTCAGTCAGCAGGATGCCGATGCCGGCCGCAGGCTGGATCGCGGCCTGCTGCTGAAGCTCCTGAACGACGCACTGGCATCCGAGATCGCCTGCATGCTGCGCTATCGCCGCCATTTCTACCTGGTGCGCGGCACCGCCGATGAGGCGCTGATGGGCGAACTGCTCGACCGCGCCAACGAGGAGCAGCGCCACGCGGACCTGATTGCCGAGCGCATCGTGCAGCTCGGCGGTGAACCGGACCTGCGGCCGCTTGGCAGCTGTGATCGCCGCACCGATTACGCGCAAGGCACCGGCACCGCCGAGATGGTGCGCGAGGAACTTGCAGCCGAACGCCTGGCCATCGAGTTCTACGCCGAGACGCTGCGCTTCATTGGGACAGGTGACATCGTCACTCGCCGCCTGATCGAGGACATCCTGGCCGAAGAAAAGGAGCATGCCGCGGAGCTCGCCAGCCGACTGGAAGCTCTCACGCAGCAAGTGGCCCCGCACGGGCAGAAACCATGAAGAAGGAGAAGGTAATGAAGAAGTCCGTCAAGTCTGCCACCTGGCTGGTGGCGCTCGCCGCGCTGGGCATGTCTGCCTCTGTTGCGGCACAGGGAATCTACGTCGGCGCCGCCGGCCTGCAGTCCAGGTTCGACTCCGGTGATTTCGATGTCGAGGATGTCGACGATGAGGACACCGGCTGGAAACTGATCGCGGGCTTCCGCGCCACGCCCAACGTGGCGATCGAGGGCACCTATACCAGCTTCGGCGAACAGCAGGCGCCCGCGGTGGCCGTGGGCGGGCCCTTTGAAGCCAAGGCCAAGGCCTTCTCGGTGTTCGGCGTCGGCCTGATGCCGGTGGGTCCGGTGGAACTGTTCCTGAAGGCCGGTGTCTCGCGCATCGAGGCGGACGGCAATGTCGGCGCGGTGTTCTTCGAGGACGATGACATCGAACTGGCCTATGGCGCCGGCCTGCAGTTCAACATGGGTGCCCTCGGCCTGCGCGCCGAGTACGAGAAGTTCGACACGGACATCATCGGCGATCTGGATGTGATCTCGGCCGGCATCACATTCACGTTCGGCCTGCGCGAGTAAATCACCGCGCATGACCTTCGCGTGGCGCGGCCGTTGGTCGCGCCACGCTTGTTTCCGGGTTTCAGAAACTGATCACCACGCTGCCGACCGAGCGCCTCGCCTCGCCGTGATGCACCACCTCGATGTTGTTGCCATCCGGATCGAGTACGAAAGCCGCATAGTAGCCGGGATGATAGGGACGCTCGCCGGGTGCACCATGGTCCCGGCCGCCATTGGCCAATGCGGCCGCATGGAAGGCCTGCACCATCTGCTGGTCGCGGGCCTGGAAGGCCAGGTGATGCCTCCCTGTGAGCTGTCCCTGCGCTGCCGGGCTGTCCGCAGTAGAGACGAACAGTTCATCCGCCCAGAAGTAATCGTCTGCAGCGCCACCCAGTGGAATGCCCAGTACTTCGAACACGGCTTCGTAGAAGCGCCGGCTGGCCGCAAGGTCGCGCACCACCAGCTGGATGTGATCGATCAGTCGGCCGCGATGCAGTTCACTCGCTTCCATGGCTCCTCCTTGCAGAAACTGCCGCGCCCGCGCCGGATCAGGTGCCGAGCGCTTCCTTGATCAGCGTGACCATCTCCTCGCCGATGACGTTCTCGCGGCCGCCGGCCTTGCCCTCCAGCGCATCGAGCACGGTCTTGCCGGCCGCATCGCGGATGTCGAGGCGCGCGCCGTTGTCGATGAGGAACCGGGCCACCCGCGCCCAGTCCTGGCTGATGGCGCCGTAGATCGCGGTCTGGCCCTGGCGGTCGGTCATCGAGCTGGGGCGGGCAATGATCGCGGTGCGGCTGCTGGTGTCGGTGATGCGCGCATTCACGTCGGCCCCCGACTCGATCAGCATGCCGATCACGGCGATGGCGTTGTCCTGCGGATCGGCGCCGGCGATCGGCCCCTGGCCGCCCTGCTGCAGGCCGCGCGCGGCGCCGATGGCCGAAGCGGCCATCAGTGGCGTCACGCCCATCACATTGGGCAGGTCCGGCAGCGCACCATGCTGCAGCAGCAAGCGCACGGCTTCGCGGTCCACCGACAGCGCCGCGCGCAGCAGCGGCGTGCAGCCGGTGGTGATCAGATCGTCGGTGAAGCGGCCGCGGAACGGACGGTGCATGTTCAGCTGCGTGTTCGGATCGGCGCCCATCTCCAGCAGCCGTTGCATCACCTGCAGCGCGCTGTGCACCGCCACGGGGCGCGGTGCATCGGCAAAGCCGACGCCGGCAATGCCGCCCTGCCCTTCGCCACCCTGCGCGCCCGGCGCACCGGCACCGCGGGGACCGCCGGCGCCCGCCCGGCCTGCGCCGCCACGCGTGCGCATGTCGGCGGTCAGATAGAGCGCGGTGCGGCCCCACCAGTCGGCCAGATGTGCATTGGCGCCGCGATCGAGCAGGTAGTTCGCGATTGCATACTGGTTGTTGTCGATTGCGTTCATCAGCGGCGTGACGCCTTCGGGCGTCGGGCGGTTGATGTCGGCACCGGCGTCCAGCAGCGACTTCACGCACCCCAGGCAGCCGAAGCGCGTGGCGAACAGCAGCGGCGTGAGGCCGCCGGTGTTGCGGTACTGGGCACGCGGCTCGGAGGTGATCTGGTTGCCCCAGTCGTTCGCCGCGGCGCGGATGTCGATCTCGGCGCCGTGGCCGATCAGAAGGTCGACCACCTCGGGACTGCCGGCCGCCACGGCCCACATCAACGCGCTCTGCTGCCGGAAGCGTTCGCGCTCGTTGACGCGCGCGCCGGCCGCGAGCAGCGCCTGCACCAGTGGCAGCGAACCATTGCGGGCGGCGATCATCAGCGGGGTCTGGTTGTCGTCATTGCCCAGGTTCGGATCGGCGCCGGCGGCAAGCAGCATCTGCACCAGCTGCGCATCGTCGATGGACACCGCCTCGGCCAGCGGCGTGGCCCCCAGCACATTGCGCACATCCGGCTCGGCGCCGCGCGCCAGCAGTTCCTTCACCATCTCGTGATCGACGCGATGCACCGCCCACAGCAGCGCGGATGACCCGTCGCCCAGCCGCGCATCGACATCGGCGCCGGCGCGGATGGCTTCGAGCGCCGCCTGGCGATCGCCGTCGCGCACCTGCCCGGCCAGCGGCGTGGCTGCGGCGGCCAGCAGCGGCAGGGCTGCGGCAATCAGCGAAAAAACAAGCTTCTGGTGTGGCATGGGAACTGCTTCAGGGGGCTTCCTGCTATGGTGCGCTGGCGGCGTACAAAGCTCAACAAGACGGCCCGTCCGGGCGCAGGTACTATGTTCCGGCGCCCGGCCCGCCCCGAAAGCCGCCGCGCCGCTTTGCGAAGGCAGCCGAAAACGCCTGAATCCAGCATGCACAATGACACCGTGATCAGTGACGCAATGCCGCTGGTCGGCACCTCTGCGGGACAGCTCCGTGCCATGTTCTCGCAGGCCGCAGTGGGAATCGCCATCGCCGATGAATCCGGGCGTTTCATCGAGGCGAACGAAAAGGCTCGCAGCATGCTCGGCTGCACGCTCGAGCAACTGCGCGGCAGGACCTTCCTCGAGCTGACCCATCCTGACGACCAGCTCCGCACCCGCGAGGCCGTGCAGCGGCTGCGCGCCGGCGCGATCTCCAGCTATTCGCTCGAGAAGCGCTACCTGCGCTGCGACGGCGGCATAGTGTGGACCAATACCACCGTCACGCTACTGCCGGCCGACGACGACCAGCCCCGTTGCTTCTTCGGGATCCTGCAGCCGCTGGACGACCGGCGCGCCAACGAGGAGATGAAGAGCCGCCTCGCCGCGGTGGTGGACTCCTCCGACGATGCCATCATCACCAAGACACTCGACGGCATCATCACCACCTGGAACCCGGCCGCCGAACGCATGTATGGCTACCGTGCAGACGAGGTGATCGGGCAGCCGGTGACGATGCTGATCCCGGATGAGCATTCCGATGAAGAACCGGAGATCCTGCAGCGGCTGCGCCGCGGCGAACCCGTAGACCACTACGAGACCGTGCGCCGCTGCAAGAACGGATCACTGATCCATGTCTCGCTGAGCGTCTCGCTGATCCGCGACAGCACCGGTCGCATCATCGGTGCCTCGAAGATCGCGCGTGACATCACGCGCCAGAAGCACGACCAGGCCGCGCTGCGCGAGCATTCGCAGATCCTCGAACTGCTGGCGGCGGCCGGCACGTCGATTGCCTCCGCGCTCGACCTGCAGACCATCCTGCAGCGGGTCACCGACCTCGGCCGGCAGCTCTCAGGCGCGCAGTTCGGCGCGTTCTTCTACAACGTGACCAGCCAGGACGGCGCCTCCTACCAGCTCTACACGCTGTCGGGTGCGCCGCGCGAGGCGTTCGAGAAGTTCGGCCTGCCGCGCGCCACGCCGGTGTTCCACACCACCTTCAGCGGTGCCAGCGTGGTGCGGTCGCACGACATCACCCAGGACCCGCGCTACGGCCAGGTGGCGCCGCATTTCGGCATGCCGCCCGGGCACCTGCCGGTGCGCAGCTATCTGGCCGCACCGGTGGTGGCGCGGTCAGGAGAGGTGCTCGGCGGCCTGTTCTTCGGTCACGCTGAACCGGGTGTGTTCTCCGAACGCGCCGAGAAGCTGGTCACCGGCGTGGCCTCGCAGGCGGCCATTGCCACCGACAATGCGCGGCTCTACGAGGCCGCGCAGCGCGAGATCGCCAGCCGCGAGGCAGCCGAGAACCGGCTGCGCGAGGCGGACCGCCGCAAGGACGAGTTCCTGGCCACGCTGGCGCACGAGCTGCGCAACCCACTGGCGCCGATCCGGCAGGCCGCGGCGCTGGCTGGCGCACCCGGATCCACCGAGGAGCAAAAGCGCTGGAGCCATGGGGTGATCGCAAGGCAGGTGCGGCACATGTCCGCGCTGCTCGATGACCTGCTCGACATCGCGCGCATCACCCGCGGTTCGTTCGACCTGCGACTGGCGCCGACCACGCTGGGTGCCATCGTCGATGCGGCGGTGGAGACGGCGCGCCCGACCATCGAATCGCGCAGCCATGCGCTGCGGGTCGATGTCGAGCATCGCAGTGCCGAGCTGGTTGGCGATGCGCTGCGGCTGGCGCAGATCCTCTCGAACCTGCTGACCAATGCGGCCAAGTACACCGACCCGGGCGGCAGCATCACGATGCGCGCCACCGCGAGCGAGTCCGAAGTGGAATTCTCGGTGACCGACAATGGCATCGGCATCGCGCCGGATGGGCTGGCCGATGTGTTCCAGATGTTCACGCAGGTGAAATCGACGCGGGCGCGCTCCGATGGCGGCCTCGGCATTGGCCTCGCACTGGCACGCGGCCTGGTCGAACTGCATGGCGGCAGCATCGCGGCCCACAGCGACGGGCCCGGTCGCGGCAGCGAGTTCACCGTGCGCATCCCGCGCACGCTGCCGTCCGCCAGCCCGGCCAGCTCACCCGCGCAGCCGATGCAGTCCGGGGCGGTCACCCACAATGTGCTGATCGCCGATGACAATGAGGATGCCGCGCAGACGCTGGCGATGCTGCTGGAGGTGTTCGGCCATCGCATCTCGGTGGCGCACGATGGCGAGACGGCGCTGCGCATGTATCAGGAACTGGCGCCGGACTTTGCACTGCTGGACATCGGCATGCCCGGCCTCGATGGCTATGAGGTGGCGCGGCGCATCCGCAGGATCGGCAAACCGGTGACGCTTGTGGCGCTGACCGGCTGGGGCCAGGCCGCGGACAAGGCGCGCGCGATGGAAGCGGGCTTCGACGTGCATTTCACCAAGCCGGTGGATCCGGACCGGGTCATCGAACTGCTGGCGCGGCGGCGCTGAGCCGCGCCGCGGTCAGGCGGCGACGCCGCGGATGGCCGCGATCAGGTCGTCGAAGTCGCCGGACTTGAGCACATAGGCCGCGGCGCCCGCCGACTGCGCCTGACGCATCAGTTCCGGATTGGAATGGCCGCTGTGGATCACGAAGCGCGTGTCCGGATATTCGCGCCGCAGGTCCGGCAGGCGCTTCAGTGCCGAACCGCCGCGCAGCTCGATGTCGAGCACCGCCACCGCCACCTGGTGGCGCTCGATCAGCGGGCCGACTTCGTCCAGGTAGGCCGTGGTCGCCGCACAGCGCAGCCCGTCGATGCCGTCGATCAGCGCCGGCATCACCATGCGCAGGTCGTCGTTGTCCTCTGCCAGCAGGATGCGCAGGTCTTTTTCGTCTGTCATGGCTGTGTCGATGTCAGCTCCCAGGTTCGGCCGTGATGGCGCCGGGCCGTGCGGCAAGGAATTCGTCCAGCAGCCGTTCGATGCGCTCCGGATCGGCAGGCTTGGTCATGTGGATGTCGAAGCCGGCCGCGATGGCCCGCTCGATGTCATCCTTCTGGCCCCAGCCGGTCAGCGCCACCAGCAGCGCGCGCCGCCCCCATCCGGTGATCCGCATGCGTCCCGCGACCTCATAGCCGTTCAGGTCCGGCATGCCGATGTCCAACAGTACCGCATCCGGCTCGTGTTGCCACCCCATGGTCAGTGCCTCCTCGCCGCTGTGCGCGGTGACGACGGTGTGCCCGGCGTTGCGCAGCATCATCGCCAGCACGCTGGCGGCATCGAGGTTGTCATCCACCACCAGCACCGTGCCGCAGCGAACGTGCCGTCCGCTGCTGGCCAATTCGGCCTCCGGTTCCGGCGCCGGTGCGAGCACGCATCCGGCCGGCAGGCGGATGGTGAAGGTGCTGCCTGAGCCGGTGCCCTCGCTCTGTGCCTCGACGCTGCCGCCATGCATCTGCATCAGGCCCTTGACCAGCGCCAGCCCGATGCCGAGCCCGCCGTCGGAGCGGTCAATGGCCGAATCGACCTGCGCGAACATCTCGAAGATGGTGGCCAGCTCATGCGGCGGCAGGCCGATGCCGTTGTCCTCGACGGTGAACACCACTTCAGGCACCGACTGCGCGCGCAGCACGATGCGGCCGCCCTCGTCGGTGTACTTGGCGGCATTGGTCAACAGGTTCGACAGCGCCTGCGACAGGCGCAGCGGATCGACCATCAGGTCCACCGGCGGACCGGGCAGCTCGACGACGAGTTCGTGCCTTCGCGCCTCGATCAGTGGCCGGCTGGTCTCCACCGCCGATCGCACCAGCGCTGCCAGCGACACGCGCTGCTTGCGCAGCTCAAGGCGCCCCCGGGTGATGCGCGAGACCTCCAGCAGATCGTCGAGCAGCAGCGCCATGCGCGCCACCTGGCGGGCAATGATCTCGCGCGCCACCTTCGCCTGCGCCGGATCGAGGCCGGGCACGCCCAGCAGCCGCGTGGCATGGCGGATGGGCGCCAGCGGATTGCGCAGCTCGTGCGCCAGCGTGGCCAGGAAATCATCCTTGCGCCGGTCGGCCTCGCGCAATGCCTCCTCGGTCTTTTTCAGGCGGCTGATGTCCAGGTTGATGCCGGCCCAGCCGGTGATGTGTCCGTCCGCATCGCGGATCGGCACGCCCTGCGCCAGAACCGGATGGTACTGGCCGTCGACGCCACGGAAGCGATGCTCGCGATACCAGAACTGGCCGGTCTGCACGCATTCCAGCCAGGCCTCCGCGGTAGCCTCGGCGTCATCCGGATGCAGCAGGTCGCACCAGCCGAATCCGGCGCACTGCTCCTGCGTCAGGCCCACCAGGCGCAGGAAGGAATCACTGACATACACCACGCGACCGCGCTCGTCCGTCACCCACACGCCATAGTTGATGGATTCGCCGATGGCCCGATACAGCCGCTCGCTCTGGCGCAGCTCGCGCGTGCGGTCCTCGGCCTCGTCGAGCACGCTGTTGAAGGCGCGCACCACCACCGAGAATTCCTCCACTGGTGTATCGGGCGCGCGCAATGTGGGATCGCGGCGGCTGACGATGGCATCGGCCACGCCGGCCAGTGCCTCGACCGGTCCCATGATCGCGCGCCGGAGCACCACGGCCAGCAGCAATGCGACGCCCATGCTGAGCAGCAGCATCGTGGCCATGATGCCGAGGTAGGAGCGGATGTGGGCCCAGCGGTCATAGGTTGCCGCCAGATAGAGCGTGCCCAGTCGCTCGCCCTCGTGGCGGATCCCGCGCACCATCTCCATGCGGCTGCCGGCCAGCCGCGGCTCGTCGAGCGCCCCGGGTGCGGTGAGCGGCGGCGGTGCGGCGCCGGGCCGTGCATGACTGGCGAACAGGGCGCCGTCGAAGGCATAGACGGCGGCGACCTCGATCCGCGGATTCTCGCTCAGTGCCGCGACATTGCGCTGCGCGACCTGGCGGTCATCGAAGGCCAGGGCTGGCGCCGCCAGCTGCGCCATGATGCCGGCCTGTGTGGTCACCTCGGTGGCCAGCTCGCTGCGGTATTCCGCAAGGTCGCGATACAGCAGCGCCACGGTCATCGTCAGCAGCGCCACCGCGATGCTGGCCACCATGATCAACGTCAGCTTGCCGCGCAGTGACGCAATCGTGCCAAAGCGCGAGTCCTGCGCGCGCGGATCCGCCACGCTCATCGCTGCACGCCCGCCGCCACCGACAGCAGTTCGGAGCTGATGCGCAGACCCATGCGCCGCGCCGCCGGCAGCGACACCTCGAAGCGCAGGCGGTTCTCTTCCCTGAGGAAATTGATCACGCTGCCAGCCTGCAGTGCATCCTCTTCATCGGTGACCACCAGCACCGAGCTGCCTGCCAGCGGTCGCAGCAGCGCGTCCAGTGGCCGGGGGCGGGAAGCGCCCATCACCAGTACCTGGGCATCCTTGGCGGCGGCGACCGAGGACACACGCCGCACCTGCACCACGCGGCCGGCAATGATGCGATCTGCAGCCAGGCCTTCAAGATGGGCCGCGATCGCGGGATCACCCAGCACGGCGATGCGCAGCGGATCCGCGGCAGCCTCGGCCTGCGGCCACTCCACATAGCCAGCAAAGCGCAGCACGAAGGCCGCTTTCACGGCGCTTTCCGGATACACCTGCACGGCGTCCGCCGGCGCCAGGCTGCTGCACGCCCACAGCGCGCAGAGCAGCGCCAGCGCGCGTCGCGCGGCCGCGACCGGATTGCTTCTGGCCGGATCCGCCATCAGTGACTCCAGCGTTTCCCGATCATCATTGATCATCAATCCCGCCGGGTCATTGCCAGTGTGCAGGATAGTGCCGGTGGCTGCGCCGGGCAGGTTGACGCCCTGCAGCGACAGTCCGCGAGAGGATCCGAAGCTCGCACTGCTTGCACGCCCCTGTGTCCATGGTTTGGCCGGTGCGGAAAATATCAGGAGGGGCCGTCATGAAATCCACATTGATTTGTAGGACTGCGACTACACGCCGGCCGCAGGAAGGCACCGACCGATGCTCCGGTCGGCCACCGACGGTTCGCCGGCACACACAATGCAATGCTGGGCGCGGGCCATTGCTTCGGAGGTAAGGACCATGGGTTCGAAAGGCATGAACGCGCAGGGGGAGGAGTTGCTGCTGCAGGCGCTGGAAACCGAGCGCGGCGGCATCAAGGTCTATGAGGCGGCGATAGGCGCTGCCATCAACGAGGAACTGCGTAAGGAATGGGAAGGTTACCTGACTGAAACGCGTCACCATGAAAAGACGCTGATGAAGGTGTTCGAACAGCTGGGACTGGATCCGGAGAAGCAGAGCCCTGGACGCGAGGTCGTGGCGCACCTGGGCGAATCACTGGTGAGCGCCATCCAGATGGCCGTTGAAAACGCGCCGCCCGAGGCGGCCGAACTGGTCGCCACCGAATGCGTGGTGCTGGCCGAGACCAAGGATCACCAGAACTGGGAGCTGATCGGCCGCCTTGCCGCGCAGGGCGGCAAGACCGGCGAGGTGCTGAAGGCCGCATACGAGCGTGTGGAGGACCAGGAGGATCATCACCTCTATCACACCAAAGGATGGTCAAGGGAACTCTGGATCCAGGCCCTCGGCCTGCCTGCGGTGCTGCCGCCGCCGGAGGAAGTGCGCAAGGTTGAAACCGCGATGGGCGCCGCGCGCGCCAGGCAGGAGCGCGGCTCGATGACCTGAACGACGGCGTTGGCCGGCGGTCAGCCCTCGGTGCCGCCGGCGCCGGACCTGCGACGGCGCAGGTCCAGGTCCTGCAGGTGCAACACGTCGGCCACCGCGCGTTCGGCCGGCAGCAGCGACTGCAGCAGCTCCGGCATGCGGGCGATGGCAGTGGCGAGGCAATCTTCGGCCACCGGGCGCGACAACAGGAAACCCTGCACGGTGACGCCTGCATCGCCGAGCATTGCAAGCTGGGCGGGGCGTTCCACGCCCTCGGCAGTGACCGGCACGCCGAGGTTGCGGCACAGGTTGATGATGGCGTGTGCGATCGATGAAGCGCGCCCGCCGGCCGCATCGATGCCGGCGATGAGGCTGCGATCCAGTTTCACGCGCCCCAGTGGCAGCTGCTGCAGCGATGCCAGCGAAGAATAGCCGGTGCCGAAATCATCCAGCGCCACGGTGATGCCCATCTGCTGCAGGCGGCGCAGGCCCTGGACGGTGCTCTCGCCGGTCTGCAGCACGGTTTCGGTCAGTTCGATCTCGAGTGCGGCAGGCGGGAGTCCATGCTCGCCGAGCAGCGCACCGACCCGCTCGGCAAACGCGGCGTCGGCAAGCTGGCGAGAGGAGACATTGATCGCGACGCGCACCTCGCGCAGCGCCTCATGCTGGCGCCAGCGCGCCGCCGCGGTGATGGCTGCGCGCAGCACCCAGTCGCTGATCTCGACAATGAGTCCGGATTCCTCCGCCACGGTCAGGAAGGCCTCCGGTGTCACCAGCTGTCCGTCAGCACGCCGCCAGCGCAGCAGCGCTTCGCAGACGGTGACCTCGCGTCGCGCCAGGTCGATCTCCGGCTGGAAGGCCAGCTCGAACTCGCCGCGTTCCACCGCGCGGCGCAGCCCCTGTTCGGTGCTGAAGCGCATCGAGGCCTGCTCGAGAAGATCCGGCGTGAACAGCGCCAGCCGTCCGCGGCCCTGCGCCTTGGCGCGGAACAGCGCCGCATCCGCGGCACGCAGCAGCGACTCGGCATCGCGGCCATGTTCGGGGAAGAACGCAGCACCGACGCTGATGCTGACCAGCAGTTCACGTCCGTCCAGGCGCAATGGCTGCTGGAACGCGCGCACCAGGGACCAGCCGAACTCCGGCAGTGCCGCGTCGCCGCCATCGGCTTCGATCACCACGGTGAATTCATCGCCACCGAAGCGCGCGGCAACACCGCGGTCGCCCACCGCTGCAGCAAGCCGTTCGGCAATGGCCACCAGCACCCGGTCGCCGAAGCCATGGCCGCGGCCATCGTTGATGTTCTTGAAGTTGTCCAGGTCGATGAAGAACAGCCCGACGCGCCGGCTGCTGTCCGCGCAGCCGGCCAGCATGCCGCGCAGGCGCCCGAACAGCTGGCGGCGGTTGGGCAGGTGTGTGAGGGCATCGTGGTCGGCCTGGTGCTGCAGCTGGCGCGTGCGCTCGACCACGCGCGCCTCCAGCTGCTGGCGATAGTCACGCGCCATCGACTGCGCGGTCTCCAGCTGGGCAGCCATGGCGTTGAATGCCGTGGCGAGACGATCCAGTTCGTGACTGCGCGCCCGGGGAACGCGCACACCTGCCTCGCCCAGTGCGATGCGCTGGGTGGCGGCAATCAACCGCTGCACCGGCCGCAGGATGCTCAGCACGGTGAACACCGACACAGCCAGCAGCAGTGCGAGCACGCTGCCGGACAGCCAGGCCAGCCATGCAGGCGCGATGCCCTCGTCCACGGTGTGCTGCCGGGTGGTCGACTGGAGTGGGGACTCCCACGGCGGCGGCATCACCAGCGGCCGTCGCACCAGCTCTTCGGGAAGAACCACGGGCGTGCCTGCCGGCGGGGCCGCGGGCTTCACCGTCGCCGGACTGTGCAGCAGGGATTGCACGAGGGCGAGTTCTGCCCTGAACTGCGGCAGCAGCTGCCGCCGCTCCGCATCCAGCGCCACGATGCTGCCGCGCAGCTGGCCGAAGCCTGCGGCATCGGCGCTGGTTTCCGCATACCACTGCGCACCCTGCGAGCGCGTGAATGTGCGCTGCCCGGCAACGAGGGCGTCGTTGAACTGCACCTCGAGCATCTCCAGGCGCGCCAGGTCCGCGGCGGTGTAATCGGGGGTGCGCATCACACTGGCTTCGCGCCGCATCTCCGCGATGCGCTGGTCGGCGACCACCACCGACTGGCGTGCCACCACGCGACCCAGGATGCGCCAGGCCTGGTCCAGTGGCTCCTGCATCCGCTGCTCGATGCGCACCAGCTGCTGCGCATACTGTGCATAGGTGGCATCGCGCCTCGCTTCCAGCTCGATGATGCGCGTGCCGGCGCGCAGCGCTGCATCGGCACGCTGCGCATCGCCATGCAGCCGGCGCAGCGTGGCGCGCACCTCGCGCGCCGCGGTCGCCGCGCGCGCCTGGCGATCCGCGGCCGGCAGCAGGCGCGCAGACAGCACCGCACTGGACAGGCGCTCCAGGGCCGGCAGCGCTGCCTTGCCATTGCGCTCGGCCGGCACGGGCATGTCCGGCGCCCGCAGTGGTCCGCCATGCTGGCGTGCGGCAGCCGCCGCGGTCGCCACAACCCGGGTGGTGGTGATCGAGATGCTGCGCTGTACGGCGAAGTTGGCCACCGCCGCCAGCGCGGCAACGCCGACGAATGCAATGCCCAGCTGCAGGGCAATGCCGGGTCGCCAGTCCGCGGCTCGGGACCGGATGCGTCGCATGAAGGCGGCGGGCAGCTTCGAGTCAGGCATTGGAGGGCGGGCCTTCCCTAATCCGCGGATCATCGATTGTGCGCGCCACGCCGGAATGTTCCGGCGTGGCATCGGCTTTCGTGACCCGGCGCACATCAGCGGCACGATATGTAGGATGGCTGCGTCCGGGCCGCGACTCCGGGTGGAGCCGCGGCCCGGGCAAGTCCTGTTAACCTGTCGTGTCCTCTCGATCGATGGTGTCCATGCAACCACGCTGGGATTTCGTCCGACTGGTCTCGATGCTGCTGGCCGGCCTGGCACTTTGCGGCGGCGTGGTGTCATTCGCGGGCTGGGCACTGGACACGCCCGCTTTCATCGACTGGTGGAACACCGGCATCACCATCAAGACCAACACCTCGCTGTGTGTGGTCTTCCTGGCGTCGGCACTGCTCCTGTACCAGGGCGTGCGGGCGCGCATCGCTGCGCTGGTGCTGGCCTCGCTGGCCGGTGCAGTGGGCGGGGCCACGCTGCTCGAGCACGTGGCTGGCGTGAACCTCGGGATCGACACATTGCTGTTCCAGGAACCGCCCGGATCCCCGGCCACCGCGTCGCCGAACCGCATGGGGCAGCCCGCGGCCATCAGCTTCATGCTGCTCGCCGTGAGCTTCTGGCTGCTGGTGCGCCGATCGGCCAGCTTGCTGTCGATGGCGCTGCCCATCGTGGTGCTGGCATCGGCGACGCTGTCGCTGATCAGTTTCATGTACTCGGCCGAAGCGGTGTACAGCATGCCGCTGGGCATCGCGCTGCAGACCGCGGTGATGATGGCGGCACTGGCCTGCGCGCTGATCGCGGCGCAGCCGCACCGGGAACCGGTGCGCACGCTCACCGAGCAGAGCACGGCGGGCGACCTTGCACGCCGCATCATCCCGCTCGCCTTCATCGTGCCGATCACCATCGGCTTCAGCCGCGTGCTGGGCCAGCGGCTGGGATACTTCGACCCGGCGTTCGGTTCGGCGCTGCGCACCGTGGTGGAGATCGTGCTGCTGACCAGCGTGCTGTGGTGGACCATCCACATCATGCGCACCCGCGATCAGCAGCGGCGCGATGCCGAGGAGGCGCGCTATCGTGGCGAGCGGCGGCTGCGACGGGTGCTGGATGCCTCGGCCGTGCCCTTCATGGTGCTGGCACCGGTGCGCGATGGCGAAGGTGCCATCGTCGATTTCCGCTGGGCCTATGTGAACAAGGCTGCCGCCGACGTGCTCGGCCGCGAGGGCCCGTCGATGTCCGGCGCGCGCATCTCGGAGCTGTTTCCCGGCACCTGGGCCGAACCGGGCCTGCTCGATCATTTCACCGCTGCCGCCGAACGGCAGGAGGTGCGCGACTTCGAGGCACGCGCCATCGCCGCCGGTGTGCGCGGCTGGTTCCAGGTCATCGTCTCGTCGCTGGACCAGGACATCGGCGTCTGGTTCAGCGATGTCAGCGAACGCAAGCGCCACGAGCTCGACCTGCGCGAGGCGGACCAGCGCAAGGACGAATTCCTGGCTACGCTGGCGCACGAACTGCGCAATCCGCTGGCCCCGATCCGCATGGCCGCGATGCTGGCGCGCAAGGCCGAGGTTCCCGAAGCGCAGCGGCGCTGGTGCCAGGATGTCATCGACCGGCAGGTACAGCACATGTCGCTGCTGCTCGATGACCTGCTTGATGTGTCGCGCATCACCCGCGGCATCCTCGAGGTGCGCCGCACGCCCACGTTGCTGTCGGCGCTGGTTGAAACCGCGATCGAGACCTCGCGCCCGCTGGTCGACAGCAAGCAGCACCAGCTGTCGGTGGACCTGCAGCAGGATGCGATGGTGGACGTGGATCCGCTGCGCATGGCGCAGATGATCTCGAACCTGTTGAACAACGCGGCCAAGTACACCCCGCCCGGCGGCTCGATCCGCCTTGCAGTCAGCATCGATGGCCAGGACCTCACCATCGCCGTCAGCGACACCGGCATCGGCATCGCGGCGCCCGACCTTCCCGCCATTTTCCGCATGTTCTCGCAGGTGAAATCGGCCCGTGACCGCTCCGAGGGCGGCCTTGGCATCGGGCTTGCGCTGACACGCGGACTCGTCGAGCTGCATGGCGGCCAGGCTTCGGTGCACAGCGACGGGCCAGGCCGGGGTTCCACGTTCACCCTGCAGATTCCCGGCGCCGTGGTGGAGACAGGACATCAGCCCGATCGCGCCGCCCCGACCCTGCCGGCCTGCCGGCCGCTGCGGCTGCTGATCGCCGACGACAACCGCGATGCCGCCGACAGCCTCGCGCTACTGCTCCGCGCCGAGGGCCATGAGGTGTTCGTTGCCGAGGATGGCGAAGCGGCACTGCAGGCCTTTGCCCAGCATTCTCCGGCCGCGGTGCTGCTGGACATCGGCATGCCGAAACTCAATGGCTTCGAGGTGGCGCAGCGCATTCGCGCCACCGGTGCACAGGTGCTGCTGGTTGCCATCACCGGCTGGGGACAGAGCGCCGACCGCGACCGCTCCGCAGCCGCCGGGTTCGACCATCACCTGACCAAGCCGGTGGATTACGCGGCGCTGGGCCTGCTGCTGCAGGCCGCGCAGAGCCGGTGAACGCTGGACCCCGGGCGCAAACCGCGCCACGTCAAAGGGGTGCACGAAATCGTAGGAGCAGGCCTACATGGCGAGTTACCGGCTTCCCACCCGCCGGACCTGACGTGCCGCAGGCGCCATCGGCGATGATGCATGCATGTATGTCGCCCCTACTGAATCCGAGTCGCTCGAGGCGCGCGAAGGCCCCGAACTCCAGGTCCTGATCGACGAACTGGCCGCGCGCCAGTGCACCCAGGATGAGTTCGTCGAGCGCGTGCTGCAATGTGAATCCACCGATCCGGATGCGGTCTGGGAAGTGCTGGCGCTGCTGGACCAGAACTTCCGCCGCAAGCGCATCGACCGCGACACCTTCGTCTGCCTGAAGTCGCGGCTGCAGCGTCACTCGCTGGGCGCGCGCGGCGATGCAAGGCCTGTACCGAAGGCGAGCCCTGCGGCCGCTGCACCCCCGCCGCCGCGCGCCGCTGCGCTGGAGATGCCAGGACCGGTGCGCCCGGCCAGCGCCGCGCCTGCCGCGCCGCTGCCCGCGATGCATGCAGTGGAACCGCATGACCCGGACGCGCAGCCGGAGGAAGGCCATGGCCTGCTCGAGGCCTCCTTCCACCGCGAGGTGCGTGTCGGCGATCTGCTCTGCGGCCGCTACCGCGTAGTGGAGATCCTGCGGCGTCGCGAGTGGATGAGCGTGCTCGAAGCGGTGGACGAGCCCAAGGCCGGCATGCCCGGCGTGCGCCAGCGCGTGGCGCTGCAGGTGCTCGACGACAACCTGTCGCAGGACACGCTGCTGCTGCAGCGGATCGGCAAGCTGCAGACGCTGTCGCATCCGGCCATCATGCGCGTGCTCGACATCGAGGAGGACAATGGCTCGCTGGTGCTGGTCAGCGATTTCTTCAGCGGCGTGTCGCTGCGCACGTTGCTGGAACGCCGTGCCGACCGGCGCGTGCCGCTGCAGTCCGCGCTGACCATCGTGCGCACGCTGGCCAGTGCACTGGCCTATGCGCATGCGCGCGGCGTGGCGCATGGTGATGTCACTGCCGGCAATGTGCTGATCACCGACCTGGGCGATACGCGGCTGCAGGGCTTCGAGCTGCGTGCGCAGAGCCACACCGTGCAGCCCGGCGCCGATCGCATGGCCTTCGCGCGCCTCGCCTACGAACTGCTTGCCGGCACGGCCGAACCGGTCACTGCGCTCACCTCGACATCGCTGTCGAAGCTGCGCGCACCGCCCGGTATCACCCGGGCGCAGTGGCGAGTGCTGCGCGCCACGCTGGCAGGCCGCGACACGGAAGGCAATGCCGGCATCCTCGCCGCATTCGGCGGCGACGCGGCCGCGGCCGGCGAACCGGTGGTGCTGGTCGATGGGGGTGCGCCGCCGCCGCCCCGGCGCCGGCACCTGCGCGAGTGGCTGGCAGCCGGCATCGTCGCCGTCATCCTGGGTGGCGGTTTGTTCTTCTACCTGCAGGCGCTGCCGGCTGCGGATCCGGCGGGGGTGCAGACGGCATGGTTGCCGGCGGAGCCGCTCGACGCAGCGTCGCAGGGGGTGGAATCGCCGCCGCCAGTGATCGCACTGGATGCCGATGCGCCCGCAGCGGCGCCTGCTGGCACCGCGATCACCCAGGGCACTGCCGGCGGACGGCTGCCTGCCGCAGACGCCCGCGTGACAGGCAGTGCTACGCCGGATTCACGCACGCCGGCGACGGCGATTGCCGGCGAAACCGCGCCACCGCCTGCGCCAGCACCTGCCACGCCGCGTGCACCACCGGCCGCCCGCGCCAGCATCGACCTGGCCTCCACCTATGCCTGGGTGGACACCACCGAGCCGGTGGCGCGCATCTGGGTCATGCGCCGCGGCACCCCCAGCCGCGAGGTCACCTTCCGCTGGTGGACGGAAACCGGCACCGCGCAGGTGGATCGCGATTTCCGCGCCATCGAGCCGCGCGTCGGCGTGATTCCGGAAGGATCGCGCGGCGTGGAGCTGCTGGTGCCGCTGATGCCGGACCCGACACGCCGCGAACCGCGCACCTTCTACGTGAAGATCGATGAACCCGGCCCGGGTGCGGACCTGGGCACGCGCACGCTGATGCAGGTGGCCATCGTTCCGCCCGGCTATCCGGCCGCGCGCGACACGCCGGTCACCACGCAGAACCTCGCGCTGCCACTGCCCTGAAGACTGGCGCCGGGTGGCGCCGCAAGGAAGCTAGCGCAGGCCGCGGGGCGGCTGGCGCGGCAGCGTCACGGTGAAGCAGGTCATGCCTGCGCCACTGGTCACCGCCACTTCACCGCCATGCGCATGCGCCAGCTGCTGCACGATGTAGAGTCCGAGCCCGAGGCCGCCGCCACGGCTGCCCGATTGCTCGCGCCGGCCGCGGAACGGCTCGAAGATCTCCCCCACCAGGTGCGGCGGGATCTCGCCCGGATTGCTCACCGCCAGCCGCACGCAGGTCTGGTCGCCATCCAGGTGCACGCTGATCTCGCCCTCGCTGGCACCGTGCTGCAGGGCATTGCCCACCAGGTTCGAGGCCATCTGCGCGACGCGTTCGCCATCGAAGGATCCCTGCAAGGGACCGGCGCAGGTGACGACGATGCGCCGTTCCGGCGCCGCCGTCTGGTGTTCCTGCACCACGCGCCGTGTCATGTCTTCCAGGTCGCCGGGCTCGGGCCGCACGGTGATGCCACCGGCGAGGCGCGCGCGCGAGAAATCGAGCAGGTCCTCGATCAGTCGCGCCATGCGGCGCGCACTGCTCTGCACCCGCTCGCCCATGCTGCGCGCCAGCGGGTCCTGGCTCTGCTTGAGCACATGCGCCGAGGCGACGATGGCGCTGAGCGGATTGCGCAGGTCATGCCCCAGCACCGCGGCGAACACCTCGTTCAGCCGCAGCGTCTCGGACAGCTCGAACACGTTGGCATCCAGCTGCTGGCGCTGCCGATGCAGCTGGTGGAAAACTCCGGCCTTGCTGCGCAGGATGTGCGGATCGATGGGCTTGTAGAGGAAGTCGACCGCGCCGGCCTCATAGCCGCGGAAGTGCCGGTGCGAGTCGCGCACGCCGGCAGTGACGAAGATGATGGGCACATGCCGCGTGCGCTCGCTGCCGCGCATCAGCTCGGCCAGCTCGAAGCCATCCATCTCGGGCATCTGCACATCCAGCAGCGCCAGCGCGACATCATGCTCGAGCAGCAGCTCCAGTGCCTCGCGGCCCGAGCCGGCAGTGAGGATCTCGACGTCCAGGTCGCGCAGCAGCGCCGACAGCGCCAGCAGGTTGTCCTCCAGGTCATCCACCAGCAGGAACTTGACGGGCGGCAGCGGCCGGCGCGAGGCGTTCATGGTGCCACCCCCACGCGCGTGAACAGGTCGCGGATGCCGGCGAGCGGCAGCACCTGCTGCGCAAGGCCGGTGCGCACTGCACTGGCCGGCAGCGTTGCGGCCAGCGCCTCGGCGGGGTCCTGCACCACGGTGAGTCCGCCGGCACGCGCCACGGCGCCCAGCCCGCGCACGCCGTCGTCGTTGGCGCCGGTCAGGATGACGCCGGCCAGCTCCTCGCCGAAACACTCGGCGGCCGACTCGAACAGCACATCGATGGAGGGACGGGAGAAATGCACCGGCTCATCCACCGACAGCGCCAGCATCGGGGAACCATCCTCGGCGCAGTCCACCAGCAGGTGATAGTCGGGCGGCGCGAAATAGACATGGCCTGGCTCCACCGGCTGCTTGTCCACGGCCTGTACCACCGGCAGCGCGCAGCGCTCGCTGAACAGCTCGCTGAGCAGGCTCGGACGCTGGCGGGGCATGTGCACCACCACGAACACGGCGGCGCGGCAGCGCGCGTCCAGCGCCGGCAGCAGCATGCCCAGCGCCTCGATGCCGCCGGCCGAGGTGCCGATCACTAATGCTTCGATGCGCTGAAGTCCTGGCATGCTCATGTGGCGACCTTCTGGTAGATGCGGTTGTCCACATCCATCTCGGCGAACCGGTCGGCCAGCGCAGAGAAGCGCAGCGATTCGCTCGAGCCGATGCCGAGGAAGCCCTTGTAGCACAGCGACTCGCTGAACAGTCCCAGCGCGCGGTCCTGCAGTGCCCGCGTGAAATAGATCAGTACATTGCGGCAGGAGATCAGCTGCACCTCGGAGAAGGTCGAGTCGGTGGACAGGCTGTGGTCGGCGAAGGTCATGTGCGCCTTGAGGCCGCGATCGAAGACCGCCTTGCCGTAGGCCGCGGTGTAATGCGCCGACAGCGAGCCATGACCGCCGGAGCGGCGGTGGTTCTCGCTGAAGCCGCTGATGCGTTCGATGTCGAACATGCCGGCCTGGGCCTTCTCGAGCGCCCGCGTGTTGATGTCGGTGGCATAGATCAGCGTGCGCTCCAGCAGGCCCTCCTCCTTCAGCAGGATGGCGATGGAATAGGCCTCCTCGCCGGTACTGCAGCCGGCCACCCAGACCTTCAGCGACGGATAGGTGCGCAGCAACGGCACCACCCGCTCGCGCAGCGCGCGGAAATACAGCGGATCGCGGAACATGTCGCTCACCTGCACGGTGAGGATGTCCATCAGCTCCGGCAGCAGCGCACTCTCGTGCAACAGCTGGTGCTGCAGCTGCGAGAGGCTGTGGCAACCGAAGTGGTCCATGGCCACGCGCAGCCGGCGGCGCATCGACGAGCGCGCGTAATCGCGGAAATCATAGTGATAACGCTGGTAGAGAGCCTCGAGCAGCAGCCGCAGCTCGATGTCCGCGACTTTGTCGGGGACTGCCGTGGTCACTGCGGCAACCACACCCGCACCAGCGACAGCAGCCGCTCGATATCCAGCGGCTTGGCAAGATAGTCGTTCGCGCCGGCCTGCAGACATTTCTCCTGGTCGTCGCGCATCGCCTTGGCGGTCAGCGCGATGATGGGCAGGCGCTTCCACTCGGAGCGCTTGCGGATCTCGCGCATCGCCGTCAGGCCGTCCATCTCGGGCATCATGATGTCCATCAGCACAAGGTCAGGCGCGCCGCCGGACTCGAGGGTGCGCTGCAGGTGCTCCAGCGCCTCGCGGCCATTGCGGGCGATGTCGATGCGCGCGCCGCGCGGCTCGAGCACCTTGCTCAGCGCGAAGATGTTGCGCACGTCGTCCTCGACCACCAGGATGCGCCGCCCGTCGAAGGCCGCTTCGCGGTCACGCGCCGCGCGCAGCATGCGCTGGCGCTCCGGCGGCAGCTCCGATTCCACCTGGTGCAGGAACAGCGTCACCTCGTCGAGCAGCCGTTCCGGAGAGCGCGCATCCTTGATGATGATGGAGCGCGAGAAGCGCCGCAGGCGCTGTTCCTCGTCGCGGTTCAGGCTGCGGCCGGTATAGACGATCACTGGCGGATAGCCGACGCCATCCAGCTCGCCCATTTTCTCCAGCAGCTCATAGCCGCTGAGGTCCGGCAGGTTCAGGTCGAGCACCATGCAGTCGAAGGTCTGCTGCTGCAGCAGTTCGAGCGCGCGGGCCGCGGTATCGGCGGCGACGATCTCGACGCCTTCGCTGGAGAGCAGCTGGCGCACGCTCTCGCGCTGCCGCGCGTCGTCCTCGACCACCAGCACGCGCCGCACGCCGGGCGACAGGCGCGAGTCGAGGCGGCGCAGCGCATCGGCGACCTGCTCGCGATCCACCGGCTTCAGTGCGTAGCCCACCGCGCCGCGGCTCAGCGCCTCATGTGAATAATCGGCCACCGAGACCACATGCACCGGGATGTGGCGTATCTCTGGATCGCGCTTGATCTCATCGAGCAGCGACAGGCCGGTGCGGTCCGGAAGATGCATGTCGAGCAGCACCGCACTGACCGCATGCTCGCGCAACGCCGCCAGCGCGTGCGCGGCATCATGCGCCAGCAGCGCCTTGAAGCCCTGCTCGCTCGCCAGGTCGCGCAGGATCTCCGAGAACGCCGGGTCATCCTCGATGATCAGCAGCACGCGTCCTTCGGCGGCATCGCGCGGCCTGTGCCGCTGCCTTGGCGCCTCGCCCGGCTGCGCGGCGGCGGCAGCGGGAGGCGCGCTGCGGCGCGGCTCCGGCGGTGCATGCGCCATGTCCGCGTGCGCCGATGCCGCCGGCGAGCCACCGTCACTGGCGCGGCGACGGGGCGGCACCGCCGGGCGATGCAGCTGTTCGGGCAGGCGCTCGGGCAGCCACAGCGTGAAGGTGCTGCCCGCCCCCAGCTCGCTCTCGACACTGACCCCGCCGCCCAGCAGCGTGGCCAGGTCACGCGAGATGGAAAGGCCCAGGCCCGTGCCGCCGAACTTGCGATGCGTGCTGCCGTCGGCCTGGCGGAAGGCCTCGAAGATCGCCCGCTGGTGCTCGCGGGCGATGCCGATGCCGGTGTCGCGTACCGCGAACGACAGCCCGGGCCCGGCCGCGCCGCGCGCCGCCGCGATCTTCAGCGCGACGCTGCCCGAGGCGGTGAACTTGATGGCGTTGGACAGCAGGTTGCGCAGGATCTGCAGCGTGCGCTGGCTGTCGGTCTCGATGCGCGCCGGCACGTCGGGTCCGATCACGATGTCGAACTGCAGGCCCTTGCCGCGCGCCATCTCGGCAAAGCCCTCGCGCAGGCTCTCCACCAGGCGTTCCACCGCCACGCTCTCGGCCCGGATCTCCATCTTGCCGGCCTCGATCTTCGACAGGTCGAGGATGTCGTTGATCAGTGCCAGAAGGTCGTTGCCAGAGGCGTGGATGGTCTGCGCGAAGCGCACCTGTTCCTCGGACAGGTTGCCGTGCTTGTTCTCCGCCAGCAGCTTGGCCAGGATCAGCGAGGAATTCAGCGGCGTGCGCAGCTCGTGGCTCATGTTGGCCAGGAATTCCGACTTGTAGTCGTTGGCGCGCTGCAGTTCCTCGGTGCGGGCGCGCAATTCCGCCTCGCCGCGCGCCAGCCGGTCGGCATGCTCCTCGAGCGAGCGGGTCTGCTCCTCGAGCTGCGAGTTGGTCTGTTCCAGTTCCGCCTGCTGCTGCTCCAGCCGCACCTGAGAGGACTTCAGCGCATCGCGCTGGCCCTGCAGCTCCTCGTTGGCCACGCGCAGTTCTTCCTGCTGTGTCTGCAGTTCCTCGGCCTGGCGCTGCGTCTCCTCGAGCAGTTCCTCCAGCCGCGTGCGGTCGATGGCGGCGTTTACCGCAGCGCCGATGGTCTCGCGGATGCGCTCGAGCAGTTCGCGCTCGGCGGGCCCGAGCGGCTGCTGCAGCGCCAGCTCGAGCACGGCATTGACGCGGCGGTTGTAGGCGGCCGGCACCAGCGCCACCCGCTGCGGCGTGGACGACACCACCGCGGACTCCAGCCGCAGGTGTTCGGCCGGCGCGCCCACTTCCATCACGCGGTCGGCGCGTGCCACCTCGCCGGGGAGTCCTGAACCTGCCTGGAAGTCGCGCGGCGTGTCCGGCGCCAGCGCAAGGCCGGCGACGCAGCGCAGGGTCTGGCCACGCCCGACCACATAGAACGCGCCCGCCGGTGCACGCAGCCGCGCCGCCATGAACTGCAGCACCAGATCGCCGACCACCTCGGTGCGATGCTCGCCCTGCAGCGCGGCGGCAAGCCCGGCCTGCGCCGCGCGCAGCCAGCTCTCGGCGTCGCGGCGACGTACTTCGCGCGCCGCCAGCACGCCGGCGATGCACACCAGCACCAGCAGCACCGCGAGCCCGCCGAACACCGTCACCGAGGAGCGCACCCGCGACGCTTCCATCGCCAGATGGCTTTCGGTGAGATGGCGCTGCTCATGCTCGAGCATCGCCGCGCCGATGGAACGGATCTCCTGCATCAGCTGGCCGCCGCGGCCATTGCTCACCAGCTCGACCGCATCGTCCCAGGCTTCATTGCGCTGCAGGTCGACCACCTGCTGCAACAGGTCGAGCCGCACCAGCACCAGCTCGCGCAGCGCGCGCGCACGCTGCAGCTGTTCCGGATCGTGCTCGACCAGCACCAGCAGCCGCTCCAGGTCGGCACGCAGCCGCGCGCGGGCCTGCACGAACGGCTCCAGGTAGTCTCCGACACGGGTGATCAGGTAGCCACGCTGGCCGGTCTCGGCATCGATGATGCCGGCTAGCACCGCATTGGTGGCCGCATCGACATTCAGCGTCGCCATCGTCTCTTCGCGGGTGGCGAACTGGTCGCGCAGCGCCACCCACGACAGCGTGCCGAGCAGCACGATCACGAACACGGCCGTGGCCAGGCCCACCACCAGGCCCGGCGGCAGGCTCGTATTCAGACGCAGGCTATCGGCGGTGTCGCCTGGTGTGGCGACCGCCGGGGATGTGCTCGAGGCCATTCACATTCTTCTCGTAAGTATCCTTGGGAGTATCACATCTGGCGCCCCACGTGAATATCGGACAACGCGCCGATCTTGGAAAACGGCGTGTTTTCAACGGATGCGCGCGGTTCCGGCCAGATCTGCAATCGCCGCGCGCAATGCATGCAGCCTTGGCGGCTTGCCGAGCACGCGGTCCACATTCGGCACCGTCTGCCCTTCCGCGAGCAGCCGCTCGCCCCAGCCGGTCAGCATCACCACCGGCACATGCGGCGCCGCCTGCTTGATCGCCGCGGCCACCGCGCGGCCATCGACATTCGGCATGCCGAGGTCGGTGATGACCAGCGACACGGGCCGGGCCCCGGGCTGCAGCGAGGCGCGGAACAGCTCGATGGCCTCGCCGCCGTGGCTCGCGGCGAGGATGGTGTGCGAGTCCAGTTCCAGCGTCTCGCGCAGCGAGCGCAGCAGGATGGGATCGTCATCCACCAGCAGCAGGTGCAGGCCGCGCAGCGGAACCACCGGCTCGATGACGGTATGCGGCAATCTCGCTTCGGCCTCGTTGAACACCAGCCGGATGGTGGTGCCCTCGCCCGGCGCGCTTTCCACCTCGACATCGCCCTCGTGCCTCTGCATGACGCCGAACACCATCGCAAGGCCGAGGCCCGTGCCGCGCTCGCCCTTGGTGGTGAAGAACGGCTCCAGGCAGCGGCGCTGCGTCTCCTCGTCCATGCCACAGCCGCTGTCGGTGACCTCGACGCAGATCCTGCCGGGGCCCAGCCGCCGTGTGCGCAGCACCAGCCGTCCGCCTTCGGGCATGGCGTCGACGGCATTGAACATCAGGTTCACCAGCGCCTCGCGGATCTCCGGCTCCATGCCGAGGATGGGAGGCAGCGCATCATCCAGTTCGAGGGCGAGTTCGATCACGGTTCCCTGCTGCTGCGGCATGGCCTGCCAGCGCGCGCGCGTCAGGTCCGGAACATGCTTCACCACCGCGTTCAGCTGCATCGTGTGCAGCTGGCCGGGACCTGCACGGTGGCGATAGAACTCGCGCAGCCGGGCCACCGTCTCGGCCACGTCGCTGACCGCCTGCTGGATGGTGCGCAGCGCCTGGCGCCCGCGCTCGCTGAGCCCGGACTCGTTGTCGAGCAGCGAGCCGGCATAGAGCATGATCGGCGAGATGGCATTGTTGATGTCATGCGCGATGCCGCTGGCCATCTGGCCCAGCACGCGCAGGCGCTCCTGCTGCATCACCGCCTGCTGCGTGCTGGCGAGGTCTTCATAGGCGGTCTGCAGCGCGCCATGCAGCCGCGCCTGGTGCACCGCCAGCGTCACATGCTCACTGAGCTGGCGCAGGAACTCGCAGTCGCCACTGCTGAATGTGCCGGCCTCGCACCGCGCCGCCAGCAGCACGCCGAACACCATGTTGCTGGTCGACAGCGGCGTGATCACCAGTGAATTCAGGCCGGCGGCAGTGAGCTGCCTGGCCAGCGGACTTGCGGCCTGCGTCAGGTCCGGTTCGTGCACCACATTGCCCTGGATGCAGCGAGCCAGGCCATTGGCACCAATCGGGATGCGCGCCTGCGGCACGAGCCCGATCTGCTGCGCCAGCGGCTGCCCGTGCGGACCCACCGCGGCAACCGTCAGTTCCGGCTCCGGCGGGTCATACAGGCACACGCAGGCCATATCTAGCGGCAGCTGGGTCTCCAGCGAGCCGGTGACCACGCGCAGGATGCTCTCCAGGTCCTGGCGTTCGCCGATGGCACGCGTGGTGCGCTCGAGCAGATGCATGCGCCAGAGCTGCTGCTGCAGGCGCATCTCGGTCTGCTTGCGGCCGGTGATGTCCTGCATCGCACCGCGCATGCGCACCACCCGTCCCTGGTGCATCACCGGCCGACTCATCGTGCGCACCCACTTGCGCTCGCCGCGGGCGCAGACCAGCTGCAGTTCCAGGTCGTAGGGCGTGCCGTCCTGCATCGACTTGCAGATCGCCGCCTCGAGCCGCTGGCGGTCTTCGGGTGGATAGAACTTCAGGCCCAGCTCGCGACTGGGCTTCACGCCGGGATCAAGGCCATGGATACGCGCGATTTCCTCCGTCCACGTGCCCTCGCCGGTCGCCGGATCGAACTCCCATCCGCCGACCTGCGCCAGCTTGCCGGTTTCCTGCAGCAGTGCCTCGTGTTCGCGCAGTTCCGCGTTGCTGGCGGCAAGTTCGCGGGTGCGCGCATCCACGCGTTCCTCCAGCTGCTGGTTCGCCCCGCGAAGCCGGCGCGCGGCACGCCGCCAGCCCCAACCCAGCCAGAGGCACAGCAGCATTCCCAGACCGGCTCCCGCCAGCAACATGAGTCACCCCGGTTTCGTGATGTCGGCCGCCGCCATGGGAGGACGCTGCTCGTCGTAGCGGATCACGCTGATCTGGCCGTCGCTTTCCAGGTAGGCGTGGCGCACCTGCCGCAGGTGCGCCACGCCCTGTTCGCGCAGCTTGGTCATCACCTCGTCGGGCGTGAGCCGCTCGCGTCGCAGGTTCGAGGGCAGGAAGCGGCCGTGCCGCACCAGCAGCAGGGCCCGCGGCGTGGTGAAGCGCGCCACGGCGCGATAGCGGAAGGCCAGCCAGTCGAGCAGCATGTTCCAGCCGACGATGGTGCCGAGCAGGATGAATCCCTCGGTGATCGAGCTGTATCCGCCGGCCATCGCGTTCTGCGCCGCATCGGCCAGGATCACCAGCAGCAGCACATCGGCGATGCCCAGCGCGCCGATGTCGCGGCGGATCACGAAGCGGAACACCAGGAACAGGAACCAGTAGACGGCACTGCCGCGCACGATGATCTCGGCGACCGGCACGCGCACTGCAAACAGTTCACCCAGGTCCATCATCCCTCCCGGTGGTGGACGATCCGCCTCCGCCCGCCGCCCGACAGCGGCGCGTCAGTGCCGGATGTAGGCTTGCGCCAGACGCTCCCACACCCGCGCGACATGCGGGCCTTCGAAACCGCTGGCCGCAATCTGCTTCACCGCCTGATCTTCGGCCAGCAGCTTGTGGCGACACAACACCGTGGCTGCGCCGGTGAGCAGCCCGAACTGCAGCGCCCGCGTCAGCCCCACCGGCCCGCCCATCGGCGCGGCGGCGGACTGGCCTTCCAGGGCCTGGCGGCTGCGTTCGGACAGGCCCCAGTTGGCCGCGATGCGCGCGGCCGTCACGGCTGCATTGGCATGCAGCGCGCCGGCAATGGCGGCGATGTCCGGTTCGAGCCCCGGTCGCTCGCGATAGAGGTCGTTCAGCACGCGATACACGGCAACGGCGCCGACGCCATGCAGCAAAGCCAGCAGGTGCGCGGTGAACGGATCGGCGTCCTGGCTGCGCCCGGCCCAGGCCTCGGCCGCCGAGGCGCTGTACAGCGAATGCTCCCAGATGATCTCGCCGAATTGCCCGAGCTGGCCATCGGCGCCGGCCAGCGGCTGCATCAGGCGCGAGGTCACCAGCATGCGGATGCCCTGCGTGCCCAGCAGCGAGGTGGCGCGATCGACGCTCTCAACCGGCTGCGCACTGACGCGGTACAGCGGACTGTTGGCGGTGCGCAGCAGGTCGCCGGTGAGCTGCGGATCCTGCGACACCATCGCAGACAGCGCGCGCAGCGAGGCATCCTCGTCGTTGAGCATTTCCAGCAGCTGCGGCAGCAGCGATGGCCGGCTTGGCGTGTAGTGCGGCTCGGAACCCACGCGCGCGAACTGCCCGCTGGCCGCGAGCATCAACTGCACATGTTCGGGATCTGGACGCGCATCCATGTCGGCGGCGCGAGGGTCGCTGAGCGCCAGCGCATAGACCAGCCGCTGCAATGCCAGGGGCCGCGCGGGCAGTTCGGCCGGCTCGTCAGTGGCGGTGGGCGAAGCCGCCGCGACGGCGTCCGCAGCCCCGGGATCGGTCACCTGCTGCTGCGGGTTGCCGGTTTGCTTCTTCCGCCAGAAAAACAGTGAGCGCATGGGATGTCCGCAATGAAGGCAAGCGAAGGATGCGACCAATCCCCGCCATGGTAAGGGCAATGACCGCCCGTTGCACCTCAGGCCCCGCGGCGATGCTTCCTCACGGATAAAGGCCGCGCTGTGCGCGGGCCCGCAGCACGCGCCGGCACGCTACGATGAATGCCGCGGTGCGCAGGCTCACCTGGTTCTCCACATGCGTGTCCCAGATATGCGCGAATGCACCGGTGAGGATCTGGTCCAGCCGCTGGTTGATCTCTGCCTCGGTCCAGAAGAATGAATTGAAATCCTGGACCCATTCGAAATAGGACACGGTGACACCGCCGGCATTGGCGATGACGTCCGGCACCACGGTGATGCCGCGTTCGGCAAGCACCAGGTCGGCCTCGGGCGTGGTGGGACCATTGGCGGCCTCGATCACCACGCGGGTGCGCAGCCGCTCGGCGCGGCTGCGCGTCACCTGCCCTTCCAGCGCGGCCGGGATCAGGAAATCGCTCTCCACATCCCAGAATTCTTCGGCCTTCAGCTGCCGGGCACCGGGCATCGCCGCCACGCCGCCCTCGCGTGCCACCGTCTGCATCAGGCGCTGCACATCGAGCCCTTCCGGATCGTGCACGGTACCGGTGTGATCCTGCACGGCCACCACCCGCGCGCCGTGGTGCGCGAACAGTTCCGCCGCGACTGATCCCACATTGCCGAAGCCCTGCACTGCGATGCGCGCGCCCTCGATGGGCCGGCCGAGGTGGCGTGCCGCCTCGCGCCCGACGAAGTAGATGCCGCGCCCGGTGGCCTTCTCGCGGCCCAGCGAGCCACCCAGCATCACCGGCTTGCCAGTCACCACGCCGGTGGTGGTCGCCCCGACGTTGGCCGAATAGGTATCCATGATCCAGGCCATCACCTGCGGACCGGTGTTGACATCCGGCGCCGGGATGTCGCGATGCGGACCGATGATGATGCCGATCTCGCTGGTGTAGCGGCGGGTGAGGCGCTCCAGTTCCTTGTGCGAGAGCTGCTTCGGATCGACGCGGATGCCGCCCTTGGCGCCGCCGAAGGGCAGGTTCACCGCGGCGTTCTTGATGGTCATCCACCCGGCCAGCGCCATCACTTCTTCGAGCGTGACATCCGGGTGGTAGCGCAGGCCGCCCTTGCCGGGTCCGCGCGACAGGCTGTGCTGCACCCGGTAGCCCTCGAAGTGCGCGACGCTGCCGTCATCGAGTTCCACCGGCACATCGACGATCAGTGCGCGCTTCGGACGCGTCAGCGTGCCGACCCAGCGCTGCAGGTCGCCAAGATATGGCCGCACCCGCTCCACCTGCGCCAGGAAGGTAGCCCAGGGACTGCCCTCGTCCCCGGGTTGTACGTAGCTCAGCTGGGAGTCGCAGTCCGGCAGCATGTTCAGTCCGTGAGGATGGTCTTGGTCTCCGTGTAGGCCAGGAAGTTTTCCGGCCCGCCTTCGCGCCCGATGCCCGATTGCTTGAAGCCACCATACGGTGCCATGAAATCCATGCGCAGGCCGTTCTGGCCGACGCAGCCTGTACGAAGCTGCCGCGCCACGCGGTAGGCCTTGTCCGGGTCGGGCGTGAACACCGCGCCATTGAGGCCATAGATCGAGTCGTTGGCGATGCGGATGGCATCGGCCTCGTCATCGCAGGCGATCAGCGAGATCACCGGCCCGAAGATCTCCTCCTGCGCGATCACCATGCCGTTGTCGACACCGGTGAAAAGCGTCGGCTCGAAATAGAATCCCTTCGGCAGATGCGGCGGTTGCCGCCCGCCACAGGCAATGCGCGCGCCCTGCTCGACACCCTTCTGCACATAGCCCTGCACGCGCTCGAGCTGGCGGCGCATTGCCAGCGGACCCATCTGCGTCGAAGGATCGTTCGGGTCGCCGACCTTGATGCGGCCCATGGCCTCGACGATGGCAGCGGCCAGTGCGTCGTGGCGATGGCGCGAGACGATCACGCGGCTGAGCGTGGCGCAGACCTGTCCGCTCATCGTGCAGATGGTGCCGGTCAGGATGGCCGCGGCCTGTTCCACCGGGAAATCATCGAGCACCAGCGCCGCGGACTTGCCGCCGAGTTCGAGCGTGACGCGCGCAATGCGCTCGCCGCAGACGCTGGCGATGCGCCGGCCTGCCGCGGTGCTGCCGGTAAAGCCCACCTTGTCGACGCCGGGATTGCGCACCAGGTGATCTGAGGCCTCGCGATGCGCCGGAACCAGGTTGATGACCCCGGGCGGAAAGCCTGCGGCCTCGGCACACTCGGCGACCACATAGGCCTCGAGTGGTGTTTCAGGCGACGGCTTCATGATCACCGTGCAGCCGGCCACCAGCGCGGGGGCGATCTTCTGCGTCATGATCGCGTACGGCGCATTCCACGGCGCGATGGCCGCCACCACACCCACCGGCTCGCGCACGATGATGGCCTGGCCCGGTCCCATGGATGCCGGCTGGCGCACCTCGAATGGCCAGCTGCCGGCAAGGCCCGCGAAATAGCTCAGCTGGAAGGTGCCGCCGCCGATCACGTTCGGCGCGAAGCTGGCGACGCCGCCCATCTGCAGCGTCCAGGCAGCGGCCAGTTCGGCATGCCGCGCCTCGAGCAGGCGCGCAAGTTCGGCCACCTTCGCACCGCGCTCCGCATGGGTCATGCGCGGCCACGGGCCGTGGTCGAAGGCCTCGCGCGCCGCGGCGACGGCGCGGTCCATGTCGGCCTCGCCGGCCTCGGCAACCGTCGTGAAGACTTCTTCGGTGGCTGGATTCACCAGTTCGATGCGTCTGCCGGCCTGCGCTGGCAGCCACTGGCCGCCGATGAAAAGCTTGTCACGATTACGGATCTGGATCGCACCCGACATGATTTGTTTCCTGAACTGAACTCCCGGATCAGTCTACCCCCGGGCATGGGGGCGCCCGCCAACTTCTGCCAAAGTCAATCACTGGCAGTGATGGCTTGGACCGCGCCGTCGGATTGCTCCTATACCAGTGCGCTGGCGGCGACACGTTGACCCTGTCGCTGGCGCTGCGCATCGTGCACGCCAGTTTTCCCCAAGCAGGTTCCACCAATTGATTCCACGCCGCCTGGCAGGTCACATCACGCTGGCGCTCTCACTGGTGCTGCTGGCCATTCCTGCCGCAGTGCTGGTGGGGCGCAACATGCGGCCGGCCGCTGAAACGCCGCCGCCCACCGTCATCGCCACGCTGCCCGTCGCCGAAGAGACCCATGCCGAGGACGACTTCAGCGGTGACGACGTGGTGGAAATGGCTCGCCGCCTGGCCAGCGAGCCGCATCGCGCACCCGGCCCGATCACTCCGGGCCTCGAGAAGCTCGGCTACGACCAGTATCGCGATATCCAGTTTCCGCCGGGTCGCTCGTTCTGGTCCGACGAGGCCACGCCATTCCGCCTTGATGTGCTGCCGGCCGGGTCGGTGTACACCACGCCGGTACGGATTGCCGTGATCAGCGATGGCGAGGTGCAGGAGATCGTGCCGGAGCCGGGCATGTTCGAACTGGCCCCGCGCTTTCCGGATGAACTGCGCGACAAGGCGCTGTCCCTGTCAGGCTTTCGCCTGCGCGCGCGGCTGAACTCGAACCGCTACTGGGACGAGTTCCTGGTCTTCCAGGGCGCGACGTACTTCCGCGCCGTGGGACGCGGGCAGAACTACGGCCTGTCGGCGCGCGCACTGGCATTGCGCACCGGCGAGCCGGAGGGCGAGGAATTTCCGCTGTTCACACAGTTCTGGATCGACAAGCCGCAACGCAACGACCGCTCGGTCACCGTGCATGGCCTGCTGGAGAGTCCGTCGGTCACCGGCGCCTATACCTTCGTCGTCACCACCGGGCGCGAGACGCGCATGGACGTGACCTACACGCTGTTCCCGCGCACCGACCTGCACAAGGTGGGCATCGCGCCGCTGACCTCGATGTTCATGTTCGATCCGAGCAACCGCGCGCGCTTCGATGACTTCCGGCCGCGCGCGCACGATTCCGACGGCCTGATGTTCCGCAGCCAGGACAGTGAGGAAGTGTGGCGGCAGCTGGCCAATCCGGCCACGCTGCAGCTGTCCTCGTTCACCAGCGAACGGCCGAAGGCCTTCGGCCTGATGCAGCGCGCGCGACTGTTCGCCGACTTCCAGGACCTGGAGGCGAACTACGAGCGCCGTCCCAGTGCGTGGGTGGAGTTCCCCGAAGAAGAGGGCACTGCGGCGCCGCGCGGCGCTTTGCGGCTGGTGGAGATTCCAACCCGCACCGAGGCCAACGACAACATCGTCGCCTTCTGGCAGCCGGCGCAGGTGCTGCCTGCCGGGCAGCCATATTCCGGCTCGTACCGCGTCAGCTGGACTGCCGAGTCGCTGGTGGAGCGCGAGCTGGGACGCTTCGTCGCTACGCGCATCGGCGCCAACATGCGCGGCGACCGGCGACTGGTGGTGCTCGACCTGGCCGGCGCCGGCACATCGCCCGAGGATCTCGCGCTCGAAGTCAGCAACTCCGCCGGCACGGTGTTCCATCCGGTGGTTCAGAAGAACCCGGCCATCAACGGGCTGCGCGCCAATTTCGAGTTCGACCCCGCTGGCGCGCAGGTGATCGAATTCCGCGCCGTGGTGCGCAAAGGCGAGACGGCAGTGAGCGAGACCTGGCTGTATCGATGGACGGCCAGCTAGCCGTCCGCGCCATCCTGCCGGGCGCCGGGCACCGTGGCGCAATGCCGCCGCCTGCCCCGGTGCCCATGCCGCCGCAGGACCTGCGGACGCGCCCGCCGGCACGCCATGCGGAGCAGATCGACTTCCGCGCCGTGCTGGCGCGCGCGATCACACTGTCCGGCACGCTGGCCATCGTCGCCTATGGCGTGACCGAGATGATCGGCATCGTGCGCAACGATGACATGACCACACTGCAGCTGCTGATGATCGTGTTCTTCGGGCTGACGCTGGCGTGGATCGCGCAGGCGGCGGCCTCGGCGATCGCCGGCCTGCTGCCGCAGCGTCGTGTGCCGCTGGCGCCGCCGCCGGAAGCCGGCGCACCCGGCCTGCGCACCGCGCTGGTGATGCCGATCTACAACGAGGATCCGCTGCGCACCACGCTGGCGCTGCAGGCCATGGCCGAGGATCTTGCCGCCACCGGCCATGCCGAGGGCTTCGAGATCGTGGTGCTGTCTGATTCCACGCAGGCGGATGCATGGATCCGCGAATCACTGGCCATCGCGCGGCTGCGCGAGGCGCTGCAGGGACGCATGCCGGTGTGGTATCGGCGACGCTGGAACAATGCCGCGCGCAAGGCCGGCAACGTGCAGGAATTCGTCGAGCGCTGGGGCGCGCGCTATGAGTGCATGGTGGTGCTGGACGCGGACAGCCTGCTGTCGGCCGGAACGCTGCTGACGCTGGAACGCGCGATGCGCGCAGATCCGCAACTGGGCCTGCTGCAGACCGTGCCGGTGCTGGTCGGACGCAGCAGCCTGCTGGCACGCCTGCAGCAGTTTGCCGGTCGCATTCATGGCCCGCCGATCGCGCGCGGCGTGGCGGGCTGGTCGGGAGATGACGGCAACTACTGGGGCCACAATGCCATCATCCGCGTAGCGGCCTTCGCCGCCAGCTGCGGGCTGCCGGAACTGCCCGGCCGCAAGCCCTTCGGCGGGCACATCCTGTCGCATGACTTCGTCGAGGCGGCGCTGCTCCGGCGCCGCGGCTGGAAGGTGCGCATGCTGCCGGGGTTGCAGGGCTCCTATGAAGAAAGCCCGCCGACACTGATCGACCTTGCGGTGCGCGACCGGCGCTGGGCACAGGGCAACCTGCAGCACATGAAGGTGCTCGGCGCCGCCGGCTTCTCGATGCCAAGCCGGGTGCATTTCGCATTCGGCATCATGAGCTACCTGGCCTCGCCATTATGGATGGTGATGCTGATGCTGGGATTCGCGCTATCGGTGCAGGCCGGGCTGAACAATCCTGAATACTTTCCGCTGGAATTCCAGCTATTTCCGAACTGGCCGCGCTTCGACGCGCCGCGCATGCTCGACCTGTTCCTGTTCTGCCTGGCGATCCTGCTGGTGCCGAAGCTGCTGGGCTTCCTGCGCGCCTTCGCTTCGCTGCGCATGCATCGTCGTCTGGGCACGATCGAACTGGTTGGAAGCACGCTGCTGGAACTGCTGCTCTCGGCGCTGTATGCGCCGGTGCTGATGCTGATGCAGAGCCGCTCGGTGGCCGAGGTGCTGCTGGGCAGGGATTCGGGCTGGTCCTCACAGCGCCGCGGCGAGGGGCATGGCAGCTGGGTCGAGGCATGGCGCATCCACTGGGGGCACACGCTGTCCGGCATACTGCTGGCTGTCCTGTTCGCGTGGCTGGCGCCGCCGCTGCTGCCATGGCTGGTGCCGGTGCTGGCCGGCATGCTGCTGGCCGTGCCGCTGTCGCGCCTGAGCGGCAGCACCGGCCTGGGACGGGCACTGGCGCGCATGGGACTGCTGTGCACGCCGGAGGAGGAATCCCCGCCGGCCATCGTGCGCCGGCGCGATGCACTGGTCGCATCGGCAGCGCCGCTCCCCGATGACGGCCTGCGGGCCCTCGCACAGGATCCGGCGCTGCTGGCCACCCATCTGCAATTGAATGCGCCACCACCGGCGATGCCGCGCGGCGCGCCGGATGCATTGCAACTCACCGCGAGGCAGAAGCTGGAAGATGCCACGAAGCTGCGCGAGGCTCTGGACTGGCTCACGCCATTGGAACGCATCCGCGTGGCGGCCGAGCCCGGGATGCTGCAGCGGCTGGCGCAACTGTCGCAGCGCGAGCACTGACCGATGGCGGCGCGCCGCATGCATCACGCCGCGGCGCTCACCGTTCGCCCGCGCTTCAGTGCTCCATCGGAAACGAATCCCGACGGCTCAGCATCCGGCTGGCCACGACGCCGGCCACCGCCGCAGCGCCCGCAACCACGGCCATCGCCATCCACGGATGCTCGTGTACATAGCGGTCGGTGGTGGCAATGCGCCGCGTGGCGCCCTTGCGTGCATGGCGCATGCCTTTTTCGAGGCGGCCGCGGAAACGGTTGAAGTCGGCGCTGCCGGCATCCATGGCGCG
Organism: uncultured Steroidobacteraceae bacterium; assembly: GCA_964417875.1. GTDB lineage: Bacteria > Pseudomonadota > Gammaproteobacteria > Steroidobacterales > Steroidobacteraceae > ZC4RG30. The sequence continues at coordinate 15,433 of CAYQJU010000007.1, read as the reverse complement.
GCGGGTGCCGCGGGAAATCTCGGTGGTGAAGCTCATCGCAGTTCTCCTTGTTGATGCTTGCCCCCGATGGTGGGCAGGGCTGGGCCGGCACCGTATCGGGAAGGCCCCAGCACGCCTGTAAGACTCTCCCCGCAGTGCACCCTGGCGGAGTGCATTGCACCATCGCTGCGGGAAACCCTGATTCGCATGCGGCGAGCGTGAAGGCCGGCACAGCCGCCCGTGGGGGCGCTTGAGAGCCCGCGGGGCGATGCCGTTAATGGGCAAGTCCCCCAAAGGTGATGTTTTCCATCATGCGCAAGACCGACGCCTTTCACCCTGCCGCCGCCGGCAATCCGCGCCGCATGCGCTTGCGCGGCATGCTGCTGGGCATGCTGGCCGGGGCACTGGCGTGCGGCACGGGAATCGCGGGGGAAGTCTCGCTGCACGGCTTTGGCACTGTCGGTGCCGCGTGGCTGGACAAGCCGGATGAATGGTCGTTCGTGCGTTCGATGGACCAGCGCGATAACGCCACACGCTGGCGCGCGGACCTGGATTCGGTGATCGGCATGCAGCTCAATTACAAGGCGACACCGGGCCTGGAATTCGTCGGCCAGGCCGCCGTCTCGCGCATGGACCCTGAAGCCAGGGCATCGGATTACATTGAAATGGCATTCGCTGCGTGGCGCCCGGCGCGCGACTGGACCACGCGGCTGGGGCGCGTGAACCTCGACGCCTACCTCTACTCCGATCATCGCGATGTCGGCTTCACCTATCCCTTCATCCGTCCGCCGGTGGAGTACTACTCGCGCATGCCGACGTCGCTGGATGGCGGCGACATCGCACGCAGCTGGCTGCAGGGCGATGCGCAGTGGCAGGCCAAGTTGTACGCCGGACGTACCGCGGCCGGTGCTGGCGATGGCCGGCTGGAGCTGGCGCCTCTGTATGGCCTGACGCTGACGCGAGATTCCTATGGGCTGCTGCTGCGGCTCAGCGCAGTGCATGCCAGGAGCCGCGATGCCATCCCCGCGATGCGGCCGCTGCTGCAGGGCCTGCAGCAGATGCAGGCACTGCCCGTGGCGGAAGTGGCCGAAGCGGCCGCGAACATGGAAGCCTCGCTGATGACCGCCGGCACACGCACCAACTACCTGGCCGCCGGCGTTGCCTATGACCGCAACAACTGGCTGTTCACCGCCGAGCTGAACCGCGCCAAGGTGGAAGCGGAAAATTCCAGCTTCACCACCGGCTACCTGAGTGTCGGGCACCGTTTCGGTCCGGTGACCGCCTTCATCGTGCAGAGCGCGGCGCTGCGCGATGCCGACCCGCGCCAGGCACCGGACTGGACCACGCCGCTGACGCCCATCGACCCGATGCTGGCGCAGCAGGCCCAGGCGATTGCCGACGGGGCCACGCAGGCGTTCAACCATGGTGCCGGCCACCAGCACACCACCTCTGCCGGACTGCGCTGGGATGTCACGCCGCGCCTGGCGCTGAAAGGGCAACTGGACCATGTGCGCACGCGTCGTGCCGGCCATGGTCTGTGGCGCAATGGCAGCGCGCAACCGGCCCGCAGCAATGTCGTCGCGATCGCTGCGGACTTTGTCTTCTGAAGACGGCCATGCGCATCGCCGTTTTCATGCTGCTGGCCGTTCTTGCGACCGCTTTCGTGCCCGCCGCGCGCGCTGCGGACTACTTCATCGTGGTCAACGACAGGAATCCAGTGCAGGAAATCTCGCCGAAGGACGCGCTGCATCTTTTCATGGGACGCAGCCGCCACTTCCCCGGCGGCGGCGCGGCGGTGGTCTATGACATGGCAGGCACCACGCCGCGCGAGGGTTTCTATCGCGCCCTGAGCGGCATGAGCCTGTCGCAGGTCACCAGCTACTGGGCGCGGCTGATGTTCTCCGGACGCAACCTGCCACCGCAGCAGCTGGACAACACCGTCGCGATGCTCGATCGCATCAGCAGTGATCCGCGCGCCATCGGCTGGCTCACGGAGGCGCCACGACAGAAGGGACTGCGGGTGGTGCTGGTGCTCGAGGGCGCGCCGTGAGCCAGGCAGACGTTCCGCGCCCGGGCAGCCTGCAATCGCGCTTCGCGATGGTCGTCGCCGTCGCGGTCGCGTGCTTCTGCATCGCCGCCAGCGCACTGGTGCAGCACCTGGCCGACCGGCGCGCAGTGGTTGCCAGCCTCGACACACTGGCCGGCCTGTCGCGCGCCGTCGAGAACACCGTGGCAATCGGCGCCTTCGCGCAGGATGACGTGCTGCTGGGCGAGGTCGCCGACGGACTGGCTCAGAACGAACTGGTGGCGGGCATCGAGATCCTCTCGCCCGACGGGGAGGTGCTCACCGCACGGCAGCCTCAGTCCGGCCGGCGACAGGAATCGCTGAGGGTCGAGGCGCTGCTGACCTCGCCGTTCAATGAGACCGACACCGTCGGCCGCCTGGTGATCTGGGGCGATGCATCGCAGATCCGTGCGATCGCGTCGCGCGAAGCGCTGACGCTGGCCGGCCTGATGGTCGGCCAGGGAGTGCTGATCGCGCTGCTGATCTACCTGGTCGGCGCGCGGCTGGTGTCGCGTCCCGTGGTCGAGCTTGCGCGGCAGCTGGATGCCATGCAGCCGGGCACCGAACAGCGGCTGGCACTGGGCGGCCGGCCGCGCGATGACGAGATCGGCGTCCTCGTGCGCGGCACCAACTCGCTGCTCGATGCCACCACGCGCGCGCTGGAGAGCGAGCGCCACGCGCGCGCCGACATCGAGCAGGTGGTCGAGCGACGCACCTGCGAACTTCGCATCGCCAAGGAGCAGGCGGAGGAATCCAGCCGCGCCAAGAGCCTGTTCCTGGCCACGATGAGCCATGAGATCCGCACGCCACTCAATGGCGTTCTCGGCATGAACGAGCTGCTGCTGCACAGCCCGCTGGATGCACGGCAGCAGGAATGGGCGCACGCCGTACGTGGCTCCGGCCATCACCTGCTCAGCGTGATCAACGACATCCTCGACTATTCGAAGATCGAGTCCGGCCAGCTGGAGCTGGAGATGGTCGACCTCGACCTGCCGGCGCTGATCCATGAAGTGCTGACCATGTTCTCGCATGCCGCCGAGAGCAAGGATGTGGAGATCGTCGCGCATTTCGCGCAGCACGATCCGGACCTGACCAATGTGCGCGGCGATCCGCTGCGGCTGCGCCAGGTGCTGGCAAATCTGGTCGGCAATGCCGTGAAGTTCACCAACCACGGCCAGGTGCTGGTGCATGTGTCGCGCCGCGCCGATCCCACCGGACGCATCGCAGTGGACATCGCCGTGCAGGACACCGGCATCGGCATTACCGAGGACGCCCAGGAAGGCATCTTCGAATCCTTCTCGCAGGCCGATGGTTCCACGACGCGCCGCTATGGCGGCACGGGCCTGGGCCTTGCGATCTGCCGCCGGCTGCTGACACTGATGGGTGGCACCATCAGCGTGCAGAGCACCCCCGGCATGGGCTCGCGCTTCGATATCGCGCTGCTGCTGCCACTCCCGGACATTCCGCACCGCCGCCTGGTCGATGCTGCACCGCTGCGCGACCGTGGCGTGCTGGTGGTCGACGACAACGACGCCAGCCGCCGCATGCTGTGCGAACTGCTGGAAGCCTATGGCATGACCGTGCGGGCAGCCGGCAGCGGCAGGCAGGCCCTGGACCTGGTGCAGCAGCTTTCCACGCAGGGCCCACTACCCTTCCAGCTGGCCGTGCTCGACCTGCACATGCCCGACATGAACGGCTTGCAGCTTGCCGAACGGCTGCGCGACGGGCCGGCGACGGCGGCGCTGCCGATGATGCTGCTCACCTCGCAGACCGCGCAGATCGATGCCGACCGGCTCGGGCTGGCCGGCGTCAGCGATTCGATCAACAAGCCGGTCCGCCGCGAGGAACTGCTGGCACGCCTGTGCAGCCTGCTGGGCATCGACTCGCGGTTGCCTGTGCTGGCAGCTGCCCTGCCCAGCACCGATGCGCCGCCACCGCGCCTTGCCGGCCAGGTGCTGGTGGTCGAGGACAATGCCACCAACCAGAAAGTGGCCACCGCGATGCTGGGCGCACTGGGGGTGGAAGCCACCGTGGCGCACAACGGCCAGGAGGCCGTGGAGCAGGTGCTCGAGCGGCACTTCGATCTGGTGCTGATGGACTGCCAGATGCCGGTGATGGATGGTTATGCGGCCACGGCGGCCATCCGCGCGCTGCCCGGCGAGCGCAGCGCGATTCCCATCCTGGCACTGACGGCCAATGCAATGCAGGGCGATGAGGCACGCTGTCTCGCCGCCGGCATGGACGGCTTCCTTCCCAAGCCGATGACGCTGGGCCTGCTTGCCGCCACGCTCGGCCGCTGGCTGAAGAATGCACAGGCCTGCGCCGATGCGCCCGCAGCGCAGTGCGCGGCCAGCAGCGACACCATCAACATGCGCCAGATCGCGACATTGGCTGACATCGGAGCGCGCGCCGGCACCGACCTGGTCAGTGATGTGCTGCGCGCCTTCCTCGAAGGCGCGGATGAAGACGTGGCGCGCATCGCGGCAGCGCTGGCATCGCATGATGCGGTGCAGCTGGCCCGCTGCGCGCATGCCATGAAATCCAGTGCGGCGAACCTCGGCGCCGAACAACTCTCGGCGCTGTACCGGCGCCTGGAGGCGCTGGGTCGCAACCAGCAGATGACCGAAGCCGGCGCGCTGCTGCAGGAACTGCGCGCGGCCCATGCGGGCGTCGTCCGGCGCGCGCAACAGATTCTTGAGGAGGCGGCATGAACGGGATGAAGCGGATACTGGTCGCGGACGACGACCGCAGCGCGCTGATGCTGATGGAGGCGGCACTGCGCGGCGCAGGCTTCAGCGTCACAGTGGCCGCCGACGGCGAGCAGGCCATGGAGAAGTTCGCGCGCGGCGCGTTCGACCTGGTGATGCTCGACATCGACATGCCCCGCCGCAATGGCCTGGAGGTGTGCGCGGCGCTGCGACAGCAGGCCGGCGAACTGCTGCCCATCGTGATGGTCACCGGCATGGACGAGGTCGAATCCGTCGATGCCGCATATCGCGCCGGTGCCACCGACTTCATCTCCAAGCCGATCTCCTGGGCGCTGATCGCACATCGCGTGCGCTACATGCTGCGCGGCTACCAGATCAACCTCGACCTGCAGGCGGCCCGCGAGGACATCCGCCGCCTGGCCTATTTCGACAGCCTCACTGGCGTGCCGAACCGCGAGTACTTCCAGACCATTCTCGCCGATGCGCTGGAACAGCAGCGCCGCCATGCGCGCCCCTTCGCGCTGCTTTGCATCGACCTGGACAACTTCAAGCGCATCAACGACACCCTGGGCCATGGCGTCGGCGACGAGCTGCTGTGCGTGGTGACCGCGCGCCTGCGCTCGGAACTGCGCGCCGGAATGCGCAGTGGCGCCAAATCTGCAGGCAGCAGCCACGATGGCATGTGCCGCGTGGGCGGCGACGAGTTCATGGTGCTGCTGCCCGACATCCGCGAGGCCGACGATGCGATGGCAGTCGCGAACCGGTTGATCGCGGCGGTCTCGCAGCCGATGCGCCTGGCCTGCCACGACGTGCTGGTGACGCCGAGCATCGGCATCGCGCTGTGCCCCGGCGACAGCGGCCACGCCGGCACGCTGGTGCGCAATGCCGACCTTGCCATGTATTTCGCGAAGCGCCGCGCGCCGGGCACCGCGGCACTGTTCGCTGCCGACATGAGCGCAGACGCGCTGATGCGCCTGACCATCGAGGGCGAGCTGCGCGGTGCCATCCAGCGCAATGAGCTGGCACTGGAATACCAGCCGCAGTACAGCCTCGGAAGCGGCCGCATTTCGGGCCTGGAAGCGCTGCTGCGCTGGCGGCATCCGTCGCTCGGCGCGGTGTCGCCGGCCGAGTTCGTGCCGATTGCCGAGCAGACCGGCCTGATCCTGTCGATCGGCCTGTGGGTGCTGCGCACCGCCTGTGCGCAGGCGCGCAGCTGGCAGCTGGAGAACCTGCCGCCGGTGCGCGTGGCGGTGAACGTGTCGGGCCTGCAGCTGATCCAGCCGGACTTCCCGGCCACCGTGGCACGTGCCCTGAAGGAAGCCGGCCTTCCGGCGCACCTGCTCGAGCTGGAAATCACTGAAACCGTCATCGTGCAGGACGATGCGCGCGCGTTGCGCTCGATCACCGAGCTGCAGGAGTTGGGCGTGGAGATCGCCATCGACGACTTCGGCACCGGGCAGTCGAGCTTCGCGCGCCTGAGCCGCTTCCCGGTGAACCGCCTGAAGATCGACCGCGCCTTCGTGCGCCGCGCGCATACCAGCAGCGCCGACAATGCCATCGCCTCGGCGATGATCTCGATGGCCAAGACGCTGCAGATCGAAGTGGTGGCCGAGGGCATCGAGGAAGCCGAGCAGCTGCTGCTGCTGCAGGAGAAGAGCTGCGACCTGGGACAGGGCTATCTGCTGTCGCGGCCGCTGGGCCCGGCCGAAGCGCTGGAGCTGATGCGGCTGGCCGCCAGTGAGGAAACCTCCACGCCCACGCAGCGCCTGCGTCGACTGATGGGCTGATCCTCTGCCGCCGCGGCCCGGTATCTGGTATGCATGCAGGCATGAACCGGCCAGTGACGCATCAGGACCGCGGCAACGGCGGCGTCTTCTTCATCGAGACCGACGGCGCGCGCGTGGCGGAAATGACCTACCAGCGCCTCGGCGACGCGCACATCCTGATCGACCACACGCTGGTCGACCCGAGCCTGCGCGGCAAGGGCGTGGCGCGCCACCTGCTCGACGCGGCAGTCGGCTGGGCCCGCAGCAACGGCATCCGCATCAGCGCCACCTGCTCTTATGTCGTGGTGCAATTCGCAAGGGATTCATCGCTGCGCGACGTGCAGGCCTGATCACAGGGCCGCTATGCGAATTGCGCCCTTCCCGCGGAACCAACTGGGCCCGGGGGGCGTCTTATCTCCATTACACTAGGACGGTTGCGTGGCAGTGCTGCGCGACGATGCAAAACCGCATGACCGAGGTTGGGGGTAGTAATGCGCATGAGCGGGGCTTTTTCCGGATCCACGATCAAGCTGGCAGGCAGGCTTTCGCTGCTGTGGCTGGCCGCGCCAGGGCTTGCCCTGGGCCAGGCGGCGTCCCACACCGGCACGCCTGAAACCCTGTCGAAGCTGGTCGACAGCTACTGCGTCACCTGCCACAACGCCGAGGACTGGGCCGGCAGCCTCGCGTTCGACACGCTCGACCTGACCCACGTCAGCGCCGAAGCGAAGGTGTGGGAAACCACCATCAACAAGCTGCGCGGCCGCCTGATGCCCCCCGCCGGACAGGAACAGCCCGCGCAGGAGAGCGTCGATGCGGTGGTGCGCTTCCTTGAAACCTCGCTCGATCGTTCCGCCGATCGCGATCGCGTCGGCCATGTGCCCATCCAGCGCCTGAACCGCACCGAATTCGCCGCCACCGTGCGCGCACTGATCGGCGTCGAGATCGATGCCCGCCAGGCACTGCCCACCGAGGTGGAAGTGCATGGCTTCAGCAACATCGCCGAGGCCCTGGCGGTGTCCCCGTCGTTCATGGAGCAGTATCTGTCGGCCACGCGCCGCGCGGTGCGCCTGGCCATCGGTGACCCGGTGCCGAAGATGGCCAAGGTTTTCGTGCCGGCCTCGGTCGGCCGGCCCAGCGCCTATCCACTGGGCACGCGCGGCAATACCGGCGGCCGCGGCCCGGGCATGAGCTTCACGCATGTGTTTCCGGCCGATGGTGAATACCGCATCAACGTCACCGAGGAAGACAACATCGACATCGGCCTGTATCCGCGCGGCGCCGAGAATCCGGCCACGATGGTCATCCTCGTCGATGGCGTCGAGGTGGGCCGCAAGCAGATCGGTGGCGGCGAGTGGCTCGACATTGCCGACCGCGACGGCGCCGAAGGCAAGAAGAAGATTCTCGAGATGATCTCCACGCCCATCCAGGTGAAGGCCGGCCGCCGCGACGTGGTGGTAACCTTCATCGACCGTTCGCGCGTGCTGAGCAATGACGCCGCCGGTGGCGGCGGCTTCGGTGGCGGCGGCCGCATCACCAACATGCCCATCATCCAGACGGGCATCGAGATCGAAGGGCCGTTCGAACCCTCCGGCCTGTCGATGAACGAGAGCCGCGCGAAGATCTTCGTCTGCCAGCCGACGGACCAGGCTGCCGAGCGTCCCTGCGCCGAGCGCATCGCGCGCAACCTCGCCACGCAGGCGTTCCGTCGTCCGGTCAGCAATGCCGACGTGCAGTTCCTGATGCAGTTCTACGAGACCGGCCGGCAGGAGCCGGGCGGATTCGATGCCGGCATCACCGAGCTGGTGACCGCCATCCTGTCGAGCCCCGACTTCCTGTACCGCGCGATCCCGGCGCCGCAGGATCCGGGCGCGGCCCGCCCGCTGACCGCGCTGGAGCTGGCCAGCCGCCTCTCGTTCTTCCTGTGGAACACGCCGCCCGACCAGCAGCTGCTCGACCTCGCCGCCAGCGGCCGCCTGGCCGAGCCGGCGGTGATGAATGAACAGGTGGACCGCATGCTGAAGGATGCGCGCGCCAACGCCATCGTCGAGAGCTTCGCGATGGCCTGGCTGAACCTGGACGAACTGGACCAGGTGGAGCCCATCGACCGCGCCTTCACGCCGGCGGTGCGCACGAACTTCGAGACCGAGGTCCGCATGTTCCTGGCCAGCGTGCTGCTGGAGGACCGCAGCGTCACCGACCTGCTGGATGCCGACTGGACCTTCCTGAACCAGGACCTGGCGCAGTACTACGGCGTCAGCGGCGTGCGCGGCCCGGCGTTCCGCCGCGTGAAGCTCGACAATCCGAACCGCTTCGGCCTGCTGGGCAAGGGCGCGGTGCTGCTGCGCACTTCCTATGCCGACCGCACCTCGCCGGTGGTGCGCGGCGCCTGGGTGCTCGAGCGCCTGATGGGCACGCCACCCACCCCGCCGCCGCCGGGCGTGGAGACCGACCTGTCGATCCACGACGGTGATGCGCCGACCACGATCCGCGCGCGCCTCGAGGCGCACCGCCAGAACCCCACCTGCATGGGCTGCCACGGCATCATCGATCCGCCCGGACTGGCACTGGAAAACTTCGACAACACTGGCCGCTGGCGCGATGTCGATGCCGCGGCGCGCGTGGCGATCGACGCCTCCACCGAGCTGTCGAGCGGGCAGAAGATCACAGGCCCGGTCGAGCTGCGCGATTTCCTGCTCAGCCGCGAGGACCAGTTCCCCTCCACCGTGGTGTCGCACCTGATGATCTATGCGCTGAATCGCGAGGTCGAATACTTCGACATGCCGGTGGTGCGGCAGATCGTCCGTGATGCCCGCGCCGATGACTACCGCTTCAGCACGCTGATCAAGGGCGTGGTGAACAGCGCACCGTTCCGTCACCAGGGATCCGAACCACAAAACCGGACTTCCGTCGCTTCCACCGTGGCCGGCGCGAGCGCCGTGTCGCAGCAACGTTGAGGGAGAGAGAGCAATGGCCCATTTCCTGACCAAGAAGCACCTTTCCCGCCGCGCCGTGCTGCGCGGCGGCGGCGTCGCACTGGCACTGCCGTTCCTGGACGCGATGGTGCCGGCCGCGACCGCGCTGGCGCAGACCGCCGCGATGCCGAAGCTGCGCGCCGGGTTCTTCTACCTGCCGCACGGCGCCATCATGAACAACACGCCGTTCGGCAAGGAAGTCGACGGCTGGACCTCCTCCGGCAAGGGCGCGGACTTCAAGTTGGGCAACACCGTGGCGCCGCTGGAGCCGTGGAAGCAGTACCTGACCACCTTCGAGAACATCGAGAACACTGCGCCGAACAACTCGGTGCACGTGCTGAACCCGGCGACCTGGCTGTCGTGCGTCCGGCCCGACACATCGGCCAAGGGGCCGAGCCTCGGCATCACGCTCGACCAGCTGATCGCGCAGCACATCGGCCAGGAGACCGCCCTGCCCTCGCTGGAGCTGGCCTCGGAGACCACCGTGCAGATCGCCGCCGGCAACGGCGGCTTCTATGCCGTGACCACATCCTATGCGGACTACAACAAGCCGCTGCCGATGGAGTACAACCCGCGCAAGGTGTTCATCCAGCTGATGGGCGAGGGTGACACCGCTGCCGAGCGCGAGGCGCTGCTGCGCAAGAATGCCAGCATCCTCGACATGATCACCGACCGCACCAATGCACTGAAGAAGGACCTGGGTCCCGGCGACCAGCGTGCGCTCTCCGACTACCTCGACACGGTCAACGAGCTGGAGCGCCGCGTGAAGATGGCCGGCCAGCGGGACATGGGCGACATCGTCGTGCCCGACGCGCCGGTGGGCGTGCTGGACGACTTCGACCAGCAGCTGACGCTGCTGTTCGACCTGATCGCGCTGGCCTACCAGGCCGACCTGTCGCGCGTGGCCACATTCGTGATGGCCGCCGAGGGCACCGACCGCCCGTATCCGAACGTGAATGTTTCGGGCGGCTTCCACCCGGTGAGCCACCACACCAACACCCGCGAGCGCATCGAGGAGCTGCTGCGCATCCAGCGCTACCACATGGAGCGCTTCGCAGGCTTCATCAAGAAGCTGGCCGACACGAAGGAAGGCGACGGCAGCGTGCTCGACCACTCACTGTTCCTGTATGGCTCGAACATGGGCAACAGCAACGCGCACGACAACTACCCGCTGCCCGAGATCGTGATCGGTGGCGCCAATGGCCGGCACAAGGGCGGCAAGAACCTGACGCTGCCCGAACGCACGCCGCTGGCCAACCTGCACCTGTCGTTCCTCGACAAGCTCGGCATCGAAGAGGAAAAGTTCGGCATCAGCACCGGACGCATCGCGGAACTGTAAGAAATGCAAAAGACCGATCGCAGGAACTTCCTCAAGGCCGGCATGGGCGGCATGGTGGGCCTTGCCACGCTGCCGGCGCTGGGCTCGCTGGGCGGCTGCCAGAGCCAGCCCTCGCGCGCGGTGCGCGTGGCACTGACCTCGCAGCCGCTGACGGACCGCGTGCGCGTGATCAGCGGCGCGCCCGGCAACGTGGTGGTGCTCGACGCCGCCGATGGCCTGGTGCTGGTCGACAGCGGTTCGGCCGATGCGGCGCGCGCCTTGCAGTCCGAACTGGGCGGCAAGGTGCGCACGCTGATCAACACGCACCATCATCCGGACCAGACGGGCGGCAATGCGCTGTTCGGCGCCGACGGTGCCGAGATCCGCGCCCAGACCATCACGAAGCAATGGCTGGCAGCCGACTACTGGTCGCCGACGCAGGATCGCTGGTTCCCTGCCCCGCCGAAGCAGGCCGTGCCCACGGTCACCTTCCGCGACCGGGGCGAGATGACCGCCGGCAGCGAGCGCATCGAGTACGGCTATCTGCTCGAGGCGCACACGCGCGGCGATGCCTATGTGTTCTTCCGCGACTCCAATGTGCTGGCCGTGGGCGATGTCGCCTCGCCGGAACGCGATCCGGAGCTGGACTGGTTCGCCGGCGGCTGGCTCGGTGGTCGTGTCGATGCCATGGACGACCTGCTCGAGCTGGCCAATGACCAGACGCGCATCGTGCCGGCTTATGGTCCGGTGATGAGCAAGGCCGAATTGCAGGCCGAGCGTGACCTGATGAACCAGTTGTTCGAGCTGACCGCGGCCATCATGGCCAAGGGCGGCAGCGCGCAGGACATGCTCGACCGTGGCGTGATGAACGAGGTCCCGCGCCAGTTCAGGGATCCCTACAAGTTCTTCTACGACATCTCCAAGGGCTACCAGGCGCACTACACGAACGTGGGAGTGAACGTTGTCTAATACCAAGAACATTGCCCGGACTGTCCGGGCCATCGCTGCCGCCGCACTGCTGTCCGCGGGCCTGTGTGCCCCGGCGTTCGCGCAGGAGCCGCAGCGCACGCTGGTCGACCTGGTTCGCGAGAACAAGCGCGACTCGGTGCTGGCCGCGATCACCTCGCCGCATGTGGCCGTGAACGTGACCGCGCCGGATGGCTCGACGCCGCTGATGTGGGCCGCGTTCAATGCCGACCGCGAGATGGTCAAGGCATTGCTGGACCGCGGCGCGAAGGCCGATGTCATCAGCAAGTACGGCGCCAGCGCGCTGGGCGAGGCCGTCAAGCTCGGCGACGTGGAGCTGGTGCGCATGCTGCTGGATGCCGGCGCAGACGTGGATTCACCGAACCTGGACAACCAGACGGCGCTGATGCTGGCGCTGGCCGCCAGCCCCGTGACACCGAGCCACGTGCAGATCGCGAAGGAGCTGATCGCGCGCGGCGCCGACGTGAAGGCTGTCGAGACCTTCCGCGACCAGACGGTGCTGATGTGGGCTGCGGCGGCGAACCAGCCGGAGATCGTCGACCTGCTGCTTGAACGCGGCGCGAAGGAGCAGGTGAACCTGCGCGCGAAGCACGATGACTGGCCGCGCATGATCACCTCCGAGCCGCGTGCGCAGTTCGGCAGCCGGCACACCGGCGGCCTGACCGCGCTGCTGTATGCCACGCGTGCCGGTTGCCTGGGCTGCGCACAGTCGCTGGTGAAGGCCGGCGCGGATGTGAACCTGCCCAATCCCGACGGCATCACGCCGCTGGTCAATGCGCTGGACAACCGCCGCTTCGACATCGCGATGTTCCTGCTCGACGAGGGCGCCAACCCGCATACCTGGGACTGGTGGGGTCGCACGCCGCTGTACACCGCGGTGACGATGAATGTCGCCGGCGGCCGGGGCGGATTCGGCGGTCCGGGCGGTCCCGGCGGTCGCGGCGGCGCCGCGCCGGGCGGTCCCGGTGGCCGGGGCGGAGCCGGTCCCGGCGGTGGTGGCGGTGAGCCCGCCGCACCTGCGGTGACCGCGATGCAGGTCATCGACCGGCTGCTCGACATGGGCGTCGACACCAACCACCAGCTGACGCAGAAGCGTCCCTATGGCAGTGGCGGCGGACGCTTCGAACAGTACGATCGCCGTGGCGGCACCGGCCCGCTGATGATTGCGGTGATGAACAACGACCACGAGGCCGTCGATGCGCTGCTGGCGCATGGCGCAGAGGTCGACCTGCGCAACACCTTCCAGATGACGCCGCTGATGATCGCGGCCGGCATGAGCGGCACGGGCCGCGCCGGCGGCGGCGGCGGCGGTCCCGGCGGCGCGGACCAGAGCCGCTCGGTGCGCACCATCGAGATGCTGCTGGATGCCGGCGCCGACGTGAACGCGCAGGTGGTCGACAGCCACACGAAGACCGCGGTGCTGGTCTCCTATGTGCAGGGCCGCGACCAGGAAGGCAAGACAGCGCTGATGGCGGCCGCCGAGGGCGGCCGCGACCGCATCGTGAAGCTGCTGCTCGACCGTGGCGCCGATCCTTCGATCAAGGATGCCACCGGCAAGACGGCGCTGGACTTCGCCCAGCCCGCCGAGGCTGCGCCGGCAGCAGGTCCGGGGCCGGGCGGCCCCGGAGGTCCGGGTGCCGGCGCACGCGCGCAGATCGTCGACGTGTTGCGCTCCCGCATGGGCCAGCCGGCGAACTGACCGCCGGCTCATCCGGGCCGATCAATGGATCGGCTGGTCCAGAAAAGGCCTGGCACTGCGCCAGGCCTTTTTTGTCCCAGCGCACAACGCCACGCGGCCTCACTCCTGCAGCGAGATGCGTGCCGGTTCCTCGCGCAGTGCCGCCTCGATCCGGTCGCTGCCCGGGGTTCCGGCGGCCAGCGCCTGGTGCAGTTTCTGCACATGGTCCTCGCGGCGCATCGGCGCCAGCATCGGCTCGTCGGGATCGACCAGGGCATCGAGCAATGCCGGACCCTCGGCAGCCAGCAGCGCATCGATCGCATCGCCCACCTGCGCCGGCGAATGGATGCGCCAGGCGCGCAGGCCGCAGCCTTCGGCGACGCGCGCGAAATCGATCGGCGCCAGGTCGCAGGCGAATTCCGGATTGCCGAGGAACAGCATCTGTTCCCATTTGATCTGCCCCAGCGAGCCGTTGTTGATCACGATGATCTTCACCGGCAGACGGTAGCGTGCGCAGGTGGCCAGCTCCGCAAGGCTCATCGACAGTCCGCCGTCCCCGACGATGGCCACCACCTGCCGGCCGGGAAAGGCCAGCGCCGCGGCGATCGCATAGGGCACGCCACCGCCCATCGACGCCAGCGTGCCCGACACGGCAAAGCGCTGCGTGCCGCGGATCTGCAGGTACTGTGCGGCGAGGCCGGTGTTGTGGCCGCAGTCGGTGGCGATCAGCGCATCGTCAGCCAGGCGCGCATCCAGCTCGTGCACCACGCGCTGCGGCTTCATCGGCTCACCGGGCCGGCGCGCACCGGCGGCCAGCGCTTCCAGCCACTCGGCCTTCCACTGGCGCACCTGCTTCAGGAAGGCGTGGTCGTTGCGCATCGTCAGCGCGGCGTTCAGCCGCTCAAGGCAGGCGCGCGCATCGCCGATCACCGCCGCATCCACCGGATAGCGCAGGCTGATGCGGGTGGCGTCATGGTCGATCTGCACCACCCTGGCCTGTCCGGGCGCAGGGTAGTACTCCGTATACGGGAATCCGGAACCGACGATCAGCAGCGTGTCGCAATGGGCCAGCGCCTGCTGCGACGGACGCGCGCCGAGGTAGCCGACGCCGCCGGTGACTCCGGGATGCACATCCGGCACCACATCCTTGCCCAGCAGCGCCTTGGCGATCGGCGCGCCCAGCAGCTCGCTGGTCCGCAGCAGTGCATCGCCGGCGTGCCGCGCGCCCTGCCCGGCCAGGATCACCACGCGGGAACCCAGGTTCAGGATGCGCGCCGCCTCGGTGATGGCGGTGTCATCCGGCTGCAGAGTGGCCGGGGGCAGGTGCGTGGATGGCTCCACCTTGTGGCGTGGCGAGGGTTCATCGTCGGCCAGTTCCTCTTCCTGCACATTCACCGGCATGGCCACATGCGCCACGCCACGGCGTGCCAGCGCGGTGCGGCAGGCCAGCGATACGCCACCCCGTACATGCTGCGCGCCCTGGAGCGCCACGCTGTACTCGGCCACGTCCTGGAACAGGCGGGTATGGTCCACATCCTGCTGCGTGTCGGTGCGCGCCAGGTCGTGATAGGGAAGCCCGGTGATCGCCAGCACCGGTGCGCGATCGAAGCGCGCGTCATACAGGCCGTTGAGCAGGTTGATGCCACCGGGACCGGTGGTGGCCAGGCACACGCCCAGGCGTCCGGTCCATTTCGCATGCGCGCAGGCCATGAATGCGGCGGCCTGCTCGTGGCGTGCCTGGATGAAGCGGATGCGATCCTGGCGTATGCGCAATGCCTCCATCAGGCCGTTGATGCCATCGCCCGGCAGCCCGAAGATGGTATCCACATCCCAGTCGAGAAGCGTCTCGACCAGCACGTCGGCGGCGCGGCGGCAATCGCGTGCAGGCATCGCAGGTCTCCTTGGTGTTCAGCAGCTGGCCGTGAGCGTGGCGAAGAAGGCGGTGCCGCCGATGGCGGCC
>CAYQJU010000006.1:54624-77206 GCA_964417875.1 uncultured Steroidobacteraceae bacterium | reverse complement strand
CCGGTGGATGCGCGTCGCCATGTCGGTGCCGAAGACCTGCGCGGCCTGATGATCAGCCAGCTGGCCAGTCCCGTGCGCTGGACCGAACTGGTGCGCCAGCTGCTGGCCGCCGGCTGCAGCACATTCGTCGAGTGTGGCCCCGGCAAGGTGCTCACCGGCCTGAACCGGCGCATCGACAAGCGCCCGGACCTGCAGTGCGTGGCGCTGCAGGATCCCGACTCGGTCCAGTCGGCGCTGTCGCTGCCGCTCTGACAACCACTTCGTTCTGACAAAGGGATTCATATGAGCCACCCGCTGCAGGGTTCCACCGCGCTGGTCACCGGCGCCTCGCGCGGCATCGGCCGCGCCATCGCGATGCAGCTTGCGGAAGAAGGCGCAAAGGTCATCGGCACCGCCACCTCGTCCGACGGCGCCGCGCAGATCAGCGCCGCACTGCAGGACAAGGGCGGCCGCGGCGAAGTGCTGGATGTCAGCAGCGCGGCCTCGGTGGAGGCGCTGCTGGCCTCGCTCGATGCCGCCGGCGACATGCCCACCATCCTGGTGAACAACGCCGCCATCACGCGCGACAACCTGATGCTGCGCATGAAGGAAGACGACTGGAACCAGGTCATCGACACCAACCTGACGGCGAACTTCCGGCTCTCGAAGCTGTGCGTGAAGCGCATGATGAAGGAGCGCAATGGCCGCATCATCAACATCACCTCGGTGGTGGGCCTGATGGGCAATGCAGGGCAGGTGAACTATGCGGCGGCCAAGGCCGGCGTGATCGGCCTGACCAAGTCGCTGGCACGGGAGTTGGCTTCGCGCAACATCACCGTGAACGCGGTGGCGCCGGGGTTCATCGATACCGACATGACGCGCGTGCTGCCCGATGCTCAGCGCGAGGCGCTGGTGGCGCAGATTCCTGCCGGCCGGCTGGGAAGCCCCGGGGATATCGCGGCGGCAGTGGCCTTCCTGGCTTCGCCCGCGGCCGCCTACATCACCGGGCAGACCCTGAGCGTCAACGGCGGCATGCTGATGCCGTGAATCCAGCTGCGTTTCTCCCTGATCTTCGCAATAAGTGTTGCAAAACAACAGCTTGCGGCCGGGGAGAAAGTGGTTTTTCTATGGCGCGGGCGATTTGCTTACCCTACAATACGCGCCCCATGCGACCCGGCCACGCGCCGATCGCAACCGGTCAAAATTAATGAGGATTGAATACAGATGAGCAGCGTCGAAAGCCAAGTCAAAGCCATCGTTGCCGAGCAGCTGGGCGTCAAGGCTGAGCAGGTGACGAGCGACGCGTCATTCGTCGATGATCTCGGCGCTGACTCGCTGGATACGGTTGAGCTGGTGATGGCCCTCGAAGAAGAGTTCGAGATCGAGATTCCGGATGAAGAAGCCGAGAAGATCACCACCGTCCAGCAGGCAATCAACTACATCAACGATCGGCGCGCGAAGGCCTGATCCGTTTTGTGATGTCATCCGCCGCGCGGCGCCGTCCGGCCGCGCGGCACGCCGGCCCCATCCGGCATCCCGCATTCCCATGAGTCGATCGGAGCTGCATTGAGCAAGCGTCGCGTAGTCGTTACGGGTCTGGGCATCGTCTCGCCGGTGGGCAGCACGGTTGCCACCGCCTGGGACAACGTCGTCAATGGCGTCAGTGGCATCGCGCCGATCAAGCGCTTCGACGTCACCGACTTCCCCTGCCGCTTCGGCGGCGCGGTGAAAGATTTCACGCTCGAGAACTACCTGTCGCCGAAGGAAGCCCGGCGCATGGACGAGTTCATGCACTATGGCATCGCCGCCGGCGTCGATGCCATGGCCGATTCGGGCCTCGACCTTGCCAAGGTCGACCTGGACCGCGTCGGTGTCATCACCGGTTCGGGCATCGGCGGCCTCTCGACCATCGAAGAGGTGCACAAGGCCTTCCTCGACGGGCTCAGCCCGCGCAAGATCACGCCGTTCTTCGTGCCCTCGACCATCATCAACATGATCTCCGGGCACCTGTCGATCCGCTTCGGGCTGCGCGGCCCGAACCTGGGTGTGGTCACTGCCTGCACCACCTCCACCCATGCGGTGGGCGTGGCCATGCGCACCATCCAGTATGGCGATGCAGACGTGATCCTCGCCGGCGGCTCCGAGATGGCCACCTGCGCGCTGGGCGTCGGCGGCTTCGGCCAGGCCAAGGCGCTGTCCACGCGCAATGATGCGCCCACCGAGGCCAGCCGTCCCTGGGACAAGGACCGCGAAGGTTTCGTGCTGTCCGACGGCGGCGGCGCGATGATCCTCGAAGAGCTGGAACATGCGCGCGCACGTGGCGCCCGCATCTATGCCGAGGTGGCCGGCTTCGGCATGAGCGGCGATGCGCATCACATCACCGCACCGCCCGAAGACGGGCATGGCGCGCGCCGCGCGATGCAGACCGCATTGCGCGATGCGGGCCTGAATCCCTCCGACGTGCAATACATCAATGCGCACGCCACCTCGACCGAACTGGGCGACGTGGCCGAGACGCTGGCCATCAAGGGCGCATTCGGCGCCGAGGCGGCGCGACTGGCCGTCAGCTCCACCAAGTCGGTCACCGGGCACCTGCTCGGCGCCGCCGGTGTGGTCGAGGCCATCTTCACCACGCTGGCGCTGCGCGACCAGGTGGCGCCGCCGACCATCAACCTGCACGAACCGGGCGAGGGCTGCGACCTGGACTACGTGCCCAACGCCGCGCGCAAGATGCGCATCGACGCGGCGCTGTCCAACTCCTTTGGCTTCGGCGGCACCAACGGCACGCTGGCGCTGCGCCGCTTCACCGGCTGAGCCGCCAGCCCATGCACGGCGAGCCATGAAGGGCGCGCCCCGGCTGCACCAGGAGTCCGTGCGCATCGCGCCGGGCGCATTGCTCGACCTGGCCGCGCGTCATCCTGGCCGCTATCCGGTGCTGCTCGACAGTGCCGCGCAGGGCGCGCTGTCGCAGGTATCGCTGCTGGCAGCGCTGCCGCGCGGCATGCTGTGGCTCGATTCGCAGGGCCGGCTGCATCAGGACGGTGCGCTGCCAGAACTGCCGGGCAGCGGCTTCATCGAATCACTGGAAGCGCACTGGCAACAGGCACGTGCCGCGGGCGCATCGCGTCCGCCGGAACTGCCCTTCGCCGGTGGATGGTTCGTCTATCTGGGCTATGAGCTGGCGCTGGAAACGGAACCCTCGCTGCGCCGCTGGTGGCCGGAGGCCAGCTTCGGTGATGCAAGGCCGGTGGCCGCGGCGCTGCGCATCCCGGCCGCCATCCTGCTCGATGCGGATGGCAGCGGGCACATCGTGGCAGAGCAGGGCGTTGCAGAGGCCGAACTGGCGCAGCTGCGTGCCGACCTGGCATCCGCCGGCAGTACGGCGATGCAGACCGCGGCCGAAGATATCGCCGCCCCTGCCATCGATCTGGTGGAAGAGGAACCGGCTGCCTACCTGGAACGCATCCGCCGCGCGCAGGACTACATCCGCGCCGGCGACATCTACCAGGCCAATCTCTCGCGCTGGTGGCGCGGCCAGCTGCCCGCCGCCTATCCCGCCGCCGATCTGTATCGCAGGCTGCGGCGGAGCAATCCGGCACCGTTCGCGGGCCTTGCGCAGTTCGGCGAATTCCGCGTGCTTTCATCGTCCCCCGAGCGGCTGCTGCGCATCCAGGGCCGGCGGCTGGATACCCGGCCGATTGCCGGCACGCATCCGCGTGGTGCCACCGAGGCGGAGGACCGCGAACTGAAGGCCGCGCTGGTGGCGCATCCGAAGGAGCGCGCCGAGCATGTGATGCTGATCGACCTGGCCCGCAATGACCTGGGTCGCGTGTCGCAGGGCGGCAGCGTGCGCGTCGATGAATACATGGCGGTGGAAACCTATGCCCATGTGCATCACATCGTGTCGAATGTCACCGGCATCCTCGCCGAGGGTGTCTCGCCGGCGGCGGCGCTGCGCGCGGTGTTCCCGGGCGGCACCATCACCGGCTGCCCGAAGGTGCGCTGCATGCAGATCATCGCCGAGCTGGAGGGCACGCCGCGCGGGCCCTACACGGGCAGCCTGGGTTACCTGAACCACGATGGCTCGGGCGACTTCAACATCCTGATCCGCACCATGTCGCTGCTCGGGCGCGCGCTTGAGATCCGCGCCGGCGCCGGCATCGTCGCGGACTCCGTTCCCGAACGCGAACTGGCCGAGTCGCGCGCCAAGGCGCGCGGCATGCTGCTCGCGCTGGCACCATGAGCGCGCCGCTGGAACTGCTGGTCGACGGCATGGCCTGCCGCGATGCCTGGGCTCTGGATCGCGGCCTGATGTATGGCGATGGCCTGTTCGAGACGGCGCGGGTCGCGGCCGGCCGGATCCGCTTCGAGGCGCAGCATGCGGCGCGCCTGGAAGAGGGCTGCCGCCGGCTGGCCATCGCAGCGGACCTGCCGCGCATCTGGTCGCAGGCACGCGAGGCCGCCCATCGGCATGGCGAGGCCACCCTGCGGCTGCAGGTCACCCGCGGCAGCGCTACGGCACGCGGCTATGCGCCTTCCGGAAACGAAACGGCACGCACTCTGCTGGCCGTCTATCCGCCGCCCGCGGCCGGTGAGCTGCCGGAACACCGGCGCGTCGTCACGCTGCAGGCGCGGCTGGGGGAGAATCCGCTGCTGGCGGGCCTGAAGCACTGCAACCGTCTCGAGCAGGTGCTGGCGCGCATGGAGCTTGCCGCGCACCCAGGCTCATTCGAAGGCCTCTTGTCCAGTAGCTCCGGACTGCTGGTCTCAGGCACCATGAGCAATGTATTCCTCGACCTGGATGGAGAGCTGGTGACCCCAACGCTCAATCTGTGTGGAGTGGCCGGCGTGCTGCGCGCGGTGGTGCTGCAGACGGCGCCATCCTGCGGCATCGCGCTGCGCGAGGCCGCGCTGCCGATGGAGGCGCTGCGCCGCTGCCGCGCCATGGCCGTCAGCAATGCACGCATGGGACTGGTCAGCGTGCATGAAATCGATGGCCGCGCTCTGGCCCACAGCGATGCACTGCGCACGCTGGCGCAGCAGGTGACCGCACTGTGACGCGGCGCCATCTTGCACTCACCACCTTCGTGGCACTGCTGCTGGTGGCTGCCGCCGGTGCGCTGTGGCTGTGGCACAGCATCCGCGTCGCGGCGATGACGCCGGGCACCGCCACCATCATGCAGGAGTTCGACGTGCCGCAGGGCGCAAGCCTGCGCTCGGTGCTGCGCGAACTGGAAGAGCGCGAGCTGATCCGCAGCGCGCAGCGGCTGGAGTGGTACCTGCGCTGCTGCTGGCGCGGCGGCATGGGGCGCGGCATCCAGGCCGGACGCTACCGCTTCCTGCCGGGCGAGCATCCGCTGGTGATCCTGCGCGCGATGGTCGACGGCAAGGTGGTCACCGAGCAGGTCACCATCCTCGAGGGCTGGACCTTCGCGCAGATGCGCCAGCAGCTGTCGCGCGCACGCGAACTGCGCCAGACCGTGGCCGACTACAGCGACGAGGACATCATGCGCGAGCTCGGCGCGCCCGGCCTGCCCGCCGAGGGACGCTTCGCGCCCGACACCTATGTCTATGCGCCCGGCGTGACCACCGACATGCAGATCATCCGCCTGGCCTACGAGGCGCAGCGGCGCAACCTGCACGAGGCCTGGGACACCCGCCAGCCGGACCTGCCGATCAACACCCCCGACGAAGCGCTGGTGCTGGCCTCGATGATCGAGAAGGAAACCGGCCTGGCCAGCGAGCGCGCGCGCATCGCCGGCGTGTTCGTGAACCGGCTGCGGCTGGGCATGCGGATGCAATCCGATCCCACCGTCATCTATGGCATGCGCGACCGCTATGACGGCAACATCCGCCGCAGCGACCTGACGCGCGACACGCCGTGGAACACCTACACGCGCACCGGCCTGCCGCCGACGCCGATTGCATTGCCGGGACGCGAGGCGATCTTCGCCGCGCTCAATCCCGAAACCACCGATGCCATCTTCTTCGTCGCGATCGGTGATGGCAGCGGCGGGCATTTCTTCTCCGCGACGCTGGCCGAGCACAACCGCGCCGTGGCGCGGTACCTGGAGCGGCTGCGCATGCGCTCGCTGACCGAGGCCTGGAACGAGATCAGCGAGGAGGAGGCCGGCGCCGCGGCCGATGCCGCCGAGTCGGCGTCACCGCCCGCCGCGCCATGAGCCGCGGACGTTTCATCACGCTCGAGGGCATCGAGGGCGCCGGCAAGTCGAGCCTGCAGCGCGCGCTGGCCGACGCGCTGGCGGCGCGCGGCCACCGCATCTGCGCCACGCGCGAGCCGGGCGGCACACCGCTGGCCGAGGAGATCCGCACGCTGGCACTGGCGCGCCGCGACGACGGCATGCCGCCCGCCGCCGAGCTGCTGCTGATGTTCGCCGCGCGCGCCGCGCATGTCAGCCAGCGCATCGAGCCGGCCCTGCAGCGCGGCGACTGGGTGCTGTGCGACCGCTTCAGCGATGCCAGCCGCGCCTACCAGGGCGGCGGGCGGGGCATCGATTCGGCGCGCATCGAGGATCTGGTGGCGATCGCGCATCCGGGCCTGACGCCGGACCGCACGCTGCTGCTCGACCTGCCGCCGGAGACCGGCCTTGCGCGCGCGCGCCAGCGCGGCGAGCAGGGCGACCGTTTCGAGGACGAGCGCCTCGCCTTCTTCACCCGCGTACGCACACGCTATCTGGCGCTGGCCGCTGCCGAACCGGCGCGCTTCCGGGTGCTGGACGCGACCGCATCTCCCGCGCAGGTGCTGGAGCAGGCCCTGGCCGCGCTGGAGGACCTGTGAGCGTCCATCCCTGGCTTGAACCGGCTGCGGCCCAGCTGTGCCAGGCGCATGCGGCCGGCCGTCTGCCGCCGGCGCTGCTGATCCACGAGGCGCCCGGCACCGGCGCGCGCCAGCTGGCCACGCTGCTGGCCCAGCTGCGCTTCTGCACGGGTGCGACGCCCCCCTGTGGCCAGTGCAGCCACTGCCGCCGCGTCGCGCAGGGCGAGCATCCGGATTTCATCCTCGTGGGTCCGGACGAGAAATCGAAGCTCGGCCAGATCAGCGTGGACCAGGCGCGCGAGGTGGCGCAGCAGCTGGCGCTATCGAGCTATGAGGGCCGTGGCACCGTGCTGGTGATCCAGCCCGCCGACGCGATGAACCGCAATGCGGCCAATGCGCTGCTGAAGACACTCGAGGAGCCGCGCCCGGACGCACACCTGGTGCTGGTCACCACCATGCCCAGCCAGCTGCCGGCCACCATCCGCAGCCGCTGCCAGAAGCTCGCCGTGGCCGCACCGGACCGCGACACCACGGTGGCCTGGCTCAGCGCCGAGCAGCCGCGCCATCGCGCCGACTGGCCGGCGGTGCTGGATGTGCTGGGCACCGCGCCGCTTGCGGCGCTGCAGGCCGACGTGCCGCGGATACTGGACATCCGCGACGACATCGAGCGGGTGCTTCAGGGCGCCGCCCAGGGCCGCCTGGACGTCATCCGCGTGGCCCATGGCTGGGCCGGGGAGGAGCTGCCGCTGCGGCTGGCCGGGCTTGAGAACTGCCTCACAGACCGCATCCTGACAATGCGCGCCGATTCCCGGTTGCCGGGCGCCGGCCGTGACATAAATATGGCCTCCGCGCTGCGCCTGCTGACTGAGCTGGGCGAACTGCGCCGCCAGCTGGCCGGGGCCGCCCTGAACCGGCCGCTGGCCATGGAACGCCTGCTGTGGAAACTCCAAGGGGCCCAGGACTAGAGGACCGAACCGACCGACATGGCGAAAGACACCTCGCGCACCGGGACGCACAACAAGCCGGGCCTGCTGACGCTGACCATCAAGGACAAGAGCGCCCTGTACATGGCCTACATGCCATTCGTGCGCAACGGCGGCCTGTTCATTCCCACCAACAGCAGCTATCGCCTTGGCGATGACGTATTCATGCTGCTGAACCTGATGGGCGAGGATGAAAAGCTGCCCGTGGCCGGACGCGTGATCTGGGTGACGCCGAAGGGCGCGCAGGGCAAACGCACCGCCGGCATCGGCGTGCAGTTCAGCGACCAGGACCGCGGCCAGACGCAGAAGAAGATCGAGAATTATCTTGCCGCCGCGATCGGCGGCGAGAAGCCCACGCACACGATGTAGGGCAGGGCGGCGCTGGCCGCCTGCGTCCGATCGTCAGGCCGGCGCCGCGCGGCGCAGCCCGCGTTCCATCGACCCGATGCCGCCCTTGAGCACATAGGCATCGAAGCCTTTCTCCACCAGGATGAACGCCGCCGCGGAACTGCGCCGTCCGGTGTCGCAGTAGACGATGACCGGCTTGCCGGCATCGAGCGTCGAAAGCTTCAGACGGATGAAATACAGCGGCACGTTCACGGCCGACTCGACCGCGAGGTTCTGGAACTCGGAAGGCAGGCGCACATCAAGCCACGTGGCACCCTTCTTCGCCACCAGCTGCTCGGCCTGCTCGGGCGTCACCCAGCGCACCAGCGGCTCGTTCAGCAGCTCGCGGAAATCCTTCTTGGCCAGCCGCATCAGCACGCCATCGGTGAGCATGGTGACGGTGGCATTGCGCTTGGTCTCGGAGATCAGCGCCTCTTCACCGAAGGTGTCGCCGACGCCCAGCTCGGCCAGGCGGATGCCTTCCTTGTTCAGCGGCGTCTCGCGCGTCACCACGCAGCGGCCGGTGACGATGGCGTAGAAGTAATCGCCATCATCGCCCTGGTGGATGATCACGTCGCCGGCGCGGTGCGGCACGCGCTCCATGCGCAGGAAGATGGCCTGGATGTTGGCCGGCGGAATGCGCTGCATCGCGCGGCTCTGCAGCAGCGTGGTCATCCAGTCGTCGCCGGCCTGGCCCTGGATCTGCGCCTGCAGGTCGCCCACCTCGTAGGTTCCGGTCTGGTCCCAGGTGATCATCACGTCGAGCAGCTCACTGTCGATCGAGAGATATTCCACCGTGTCCATCGCGCGGGCGGTGTAGGGGCGCGGCACCTTCTGGGCCAGCGGATTGCGCGCATCGGGCGTGCGCCCGCGGATGGCGCCGACGATGCGGCCTTCCTCGGACAGCTCGATGGTGCCCGACACCACCCAGATGGTGCGCTTGTCGCTGTCACCCTGCTTGAACAGCAGGCGGCCGGGTTCGAGCTCGCGGATGAAAACCTTCTTGGCCAGCGCGGCCTGGTTTTCCTTCTTCATGCCGTCGAGCGGCGAGAACTGGCGCAATAGCGCCACTTCGACAGGGCGCCCCTGGCTCATTGCAGTGGCCCGCCTCCGGACAGGGTTCGCGCTGGGTTGTGCATTGCACCTGAAATACTAGCACGCAAGGACTGGCTCACAGCTGCGACCAGCCGGGATCGGGCGCAAAACGTGAGCCATGTTGCATCACCAGCCGTTCGAGCCGCTCGCGCAGGGCCGCCGCGCCCTCGTGCCGGATCCAGGCCATCGGGCCGCCGCGGAACGGCGCAAAGCCCGCGCCGAAGATCATTCCCGCGTCGATGAGGTCGGCATCGGCGACGATGCGCTCGCGCAGGCAGGCCACCGATTCGTTCGCGAAGGTCAACATCAGGCGGTCGGTGAGATCGGCCGGGATCTCCCCGTCGCGCACCTCGCGTTTGACCGGCTTGCCGTCCTGCCAGCGGTAATAACCCTGGCCGCTCTTGCGTCCCAGCTGCTTCGCCGCCACCCGCTCCTCGATGCGGCGCAGAGGCAGCGGCGGCGTGCGGCCGATGGCATTGCCGATGATCTCGCCCACGTGCCGGCAGACATCCAGGCCCACCACATCGGCCAGCTCGATCGGCCCCATCGGCATGCCGAAGGCGGTGGCGGCCGCATCGACCACCTCCGGATCGACGCCTTGCTCCACCGCAATCATCGCCTCCTGCATGTAGGGGATCAGCACGCGGTTGACCAGGAAACCGGGCGCGCTGCGGCAGGGCAGCGGCAGCTTGTCGATGCGCCGCACGAAGGCGGCCGCCGCGGCCATCGTGGCATCGCTGGTGGCAGGCGCCTGGATGATCTCGACCAGCGGCATCTGCGCCACCGGATTGAAGAAATGCAGGCCGACGAAGCGGCTGGCATCGCCAATGCCTTCGCTCAGGGATTCGAGCACCAGGCTCGAGGTGTTGGTGGCCAGCAGCGCGCCGGGCTTCATGCGCGGCAGCAGGCTGCCATACAGCGCGCGCTTGGCCTCGAGGTTCTCGAAGATGGCCTCGATGACGAGATCGGCCTCGGGCACCCGGGTGCCATCGACGTCTGCCACCAACCGCGCGATCGCCTGCTCACGGGCGGCCGGCTGCGGCGCGCGCTTGCCGAACAGTTCAGCGGCGCGCGCCAGCGCCGGTTCGATGAACTTCATCTCGCGGTCCTGCAGGCTCACCGTCAAACCGCGCAGCGCGCACCATGCGGCGATGTCGCCGCCCATCAGGCCGGCGCCGACCACATGCACATGGCGGATCGGCGGCGCTGCATCGGCGGACTTCGCACCCAGTGCCTTCAGGCGGTCCTGCAGCAGGAAGACGCGGATCAGGTTGCGGGCGGTCCCGTCGTTGAACAGCGCGGCAATCGACTTCGCCTCGGCCTCGTAGGCGGCGCGGCCGCGCGCACCATGGCGCTCCCACAGATCGACGATGGCATAGGGGGCCGGATAGTGCTCGCGGCGCACGCGCCGCGACACCTGGCGCTGCAGTGCCGGTGCGATGAAGCCGCGCACCAGCGGCCAGGACAGCGCCCGCTCCGCCAGCGGCGGGCGATGCGGCGCCGGTCGCCTCAGCAGCATGTTGCGCGCTGTGCGCTCGGCCTCATCCGCCGGCACCAGTGCATCCACCAGCCCGATCTGCCGCGCCTTCTCGCCACGGATGTTCTTGCCGGTGAGCATCATGTCCATCGCCGGCCGCACGCCCAGCAGCTGCACCGAGCGCACGCTGCCGCCGAAGCCCGGATGGATGCCCAGCTGCACCTCCGGCAGGCCAAGTGCAAGCCGCCCATCGTCGACGCCGATGCGGTATGTGCAAGCCAGCGCCAGCTCCATGCCACCGCCCAGCGCGAAGCCCTGCAGGATCACCGCCGTCGGGCAGCGCAGCGCCTCGATGCGATCGCACAGCCGCTGACCGCGCAGGATCGCCTGCAGCGCTTCGGCCTCGGAGGCAAAGCGCGTGAACTCGTTGATGTCGGCGCCGGCGATGAAGCCGCTGGCCTTGCCCGAACGGATCAGCAGGCCCTCGGGAAGCTCGCGCTCGATGGCATCGAGCATCCGGCCGAGTTCCTCGAGCACCGCCGCTGACAGCGTGTTGGCCGAACGGCCGGGCACATCCAGTGTCAGCACACCCACGCCATCATCGTCGCGGCGGTAATCCCAGGCTGTGCTGCTCATGCGGCTTGCTCCGTGCGGACGTGGAAATCACAGATGATCGGGCGGTGATCGGAAAGGCGCACATCCGGCACGCGGAAATCGGTCACCTCGATGCGTTCGCTGACCAGCACGAAATCCAGCTCCGCGCGTGGCGCGTTGGCCGGATAGGTCGGGATGCTGCCCGCATTGGCGCTGCGCAGCCGCGCGGCGCGCATGAACAGGTAAAGCTCGTGCGTGCCCCAGAAGGTGTTGAAGTCGCCGGCGACGATGACCGGCTTGCGCGCCTTCTCCACCAGCTCGTGCAGGTGGCGCAGCTGGTACTGGCGATGGCGGTACTTGATCGACAGGTGCACCAGGAAGATGCACACCTCGTCCAGTTCCAGCTCGATGATCAGCCGCTTGATGCCGGAATCAAAATAGTGGAAGCGCTCGCCGTGCACGCGCGGTGCGGCCAGGAAGGCATTGGCCTGCTTGCGCACGATGGGCAGGAAGTTGTTCATCGAGCCCGCGCCATACTTGCACTGGTAGGTGGAGAAGTGCCCGAGGCAGCCGGCGATGTGCGCAGCCTGGTTCACCATTCCGGAACGCACCGAGCCGGTGTCCACTTCGATCAGGCCGATCACGTCGGCGTCCTGGGCGCGCAGGAAATCGGTCAACCCGTTCAGCACCCGCTCGTTGCTGCGCAGGTATCCGGCACCCGGCACCGGCAGGTGGAAGGCCGGACCCGTGCCGGTTGCATAGCGGATGTTGTAGACCACCAGGCGCAAGTGCGATCCCGCGATAATGTCCAGTGAATCGTTAGTGTATCGGGACTTGCGGTACACTGAAGATCCCATGTCGCAGCAGAATCCCATCCGCGTGTACGTCACGCACAACTGGCAGGACTCCGACGACTACCAGCGCGTGTTCGAATATCTCGAGAGTGCCCGCAATTTTTTCTATCGCAACACCAGCACTCCCGATCATCCGCCAGCCAAGACCGACACGGAGAGCATCCGCGAAGACCTGCGGCGGCAGATCGCCCAGGCCGAGGTGATCGTGGTGGTGCCGAGCCTGCACGACGAGCAGCCCGACCTCACCATCTTCCAGATGAACTACGCGCAGTCGGAAAACAAGCCGGTGCTGCTGATGCAGCACTTCGGCACGGCGCGCGAGCTGCCGAAGCTGCTGACGGACCGCTGCACCGAAACCGTGGCCTGGGAGGAGCGGGGCATGGTCGATGCCATCCGCCGCCTGGCGCGCGGCGAGAACACCGCGCGTTTCGAAACCGTCGAGTTCAACCCCGACGATTTCAAGGACTTCAAGCTCTAGCCGTCAGGCTTCAGCGGCGAACAGCTGCACCACATGGGCGGGCAGGCGTGCCGAACGCGCGGCTGCCGAGGCCGCCCGGGCCGCATCGGCGCGCGCCATCGCGCCGAACAGCCGCACCACCAGCGCGGCATATTCGCTGGCCTCGCCGGCAGACATCTTGCGCACCGACGCGCGCACGGCGCTTTCGCGCGCCTGCGGGGTTTCCCGGTGCATCGCGGCGCACAGCGCGCCGAAGTCCGCGCGCATGTTCTCTGGCAGTTCCTCGGCCTCGACGGCAGCGAGGTGGGCATCGTAGGCCGCGATCAGGCGGTCCTTGATGGGGCCATCCTGCGAGAGTCGCAGCGTGGCCAGCTGAAGATGGTCGAAATTATTGCTCATGACATGAATCCCGGAAAGGCGGCCGACTTCAATCCCGAAGGTCTTGTTGTAGGCGCAACTTCAAGTGTTACTTGAAGTCAGCACCGTAAAAACCTCCTGTTATGTCAAGGAGGTACGGTCCGAATATACACCCCGGATACATGAGCGCAAATGACGGATTCACAATCTGGAACGCGGCGTGCCGGATTGGCACGGGCGGCGGCGGCCGGTCAGGCGCGCCCGGGGCGCGGAGATTCACGCCGTGTGTGATAGCAGCCACATCACAATGCCCATCGTCAGCGACGTGGCGGTCAGTCCTGTTGTGATCCGCCAACCATAGGCCGCGCCGCCGCTGGCAAAGGCCAGGCCAGACTTGGCCAGTCCCGCCACCAGGATCAGCAGCACCAGGCCCCAGCCGGCCGTCTGCGTTGACAGTGCCTGCTGGGCGGCCAGCTGCGTGAGGCTCGCCGCGGCCGCATGCAGCTCGACGGCCGCCACGGCCGCCGAGGCCGCCAGCACCCCGGCACTGCCGAACTTGATGCGCACCAGCGCCGACACCACCAGCAGCATCGCCATCAGCGCCACCAGCAGCAGGGCGTGGCTGAGGCGGAAGACCCGCGCGCGATCGTTCTCGGGCAGGTTGTCCAGGCCGTCGCGGCGAAGCACGCCGACCAGCGCGAAGGCGGCCAGCACGATGCAGGCCGCGCCCAGCGGCAGCGCCACATGGCGCAGCAGCGCCGGCGCACCGGCGCCGATCACGCCAGCAAACAGGAACAGCGAGCCCAGGTTCGCGAACAGCGCGCCGGCCGCGGCAGGTCCGATGTGTCCCTGCTCCGCGCGGGCGCGCTGGCCGAATCCGGCGACCGCAGCAGTGGAGGAGGCGAAGCCGGAGAAGAAGCCCGCCAGCGGCAGACCCCAGCGCGCGCCGATGATGCGCCGGGCGAGGTGGCCCACCATGCCCACGGCCAGGATCAGCACCACCAGCCGCCAGAGTTTCGCCGGCACCAGCACGCCCCAGGGATCCACCGGCTCATCCGGCAGCAGCGGCAGCACCACCAGCGCGGCGCCGGCCAGCAGCAGTCCGGCGCGCAGTTCCGAATCGCTGACCTGCTGGCGCACCAGCTGGTGCAGCGGTTCCTTGGCATACAGTGCGGCGGCGACGATGACGGCGACGCCGGCGGCAAAACCCGGATAGGAGACCGCCAGCGCGGCCAGCAATGCCGTGACCGGCACGGCCACTTCACCGGTCAGGCCCGCGCCCCCGCCATTGCGCACATAGCCCACCACCATCATCGCGCCCAGCAGCAGCAGGATGACGGCCAGCACCAGGGTGCCGAGGAGGGCGCCGAGTGTGCCGCTCAGTGCCACCAGCAGATGGGTGCGCAGGCCGGCGATGGATTTTTCAGGATCGGACTGGGCGCGTTCGCGGACGGCGCCGATCAAAAGGCCAATGCCCACCGAAGACGCCAGCGCATGCAGGGAGATGACCGAGTCCATCCCTCAAGCGTATGAAAGGCAAAGCGTGCGCCGCCAGTGCCGCGCACGCCATGCGCGCTGTCAGTGTTCGCCGCCTGAGAGCAGCTGTTTGCGCACGCGGCGCGCGGCGAGCAGGTTGATGTAATTGGGAACGGTGGCCTCGCGGGCCAGTGCATCACGTTCACGTTCGAACAATGCGAGCACCTCGTCCAGCGGAGCGTGGGTGTCGCGTGCAAGGGATTCGAGCAGGGATGCGTCGGGATTCTGGTCCATGCTTCAGGTCTCAACAGTCGCCAACGGCGCGAGTCTAGACCCGCGAGGGGGACGAGTGAGGCAGTGATCGCCGCATGCAGCTATGCACTGCCTCAGGTTTATCTCTCAGGCTATTGAGTTGGCAAGAGTTTTTAACCCGCTGGCGCCCTAGCCTCCGGGCCCGCGGCCACCCCGGCAGCAGGCGCCGCGGGGGCCTCGATCACCTCCACGGGGATTCGCAGCCGCTGCAGCTGCGGCAGCACCTGCGCACGGTCACCCACCACCACCCAGGTGAACTTGTCCGGATCGATCGCGGCACGCACCGCCTCGTTCAGCGTGGCCGCATCCATGCGCTGGTAGAGCCCGGCCAGCGTTTCCACATAGTTGGCCGGACGCTGGAACAGCACATCCTCCTGCATCTGCCGCAGCACTGCGGCGGAGGTCTCGTAGCTGCCCGGCAGTTCGCGCACCCGTCCGTTGATGGTCCGCTCCAGTTCCGCGGGCGTGACGCCATTGCCACCGACGAAATCGCGGATGTGCTGGCGAAGCACGCGGATGGAATCCCCGGTCCTGTCGGTCTGCACCGGCGCGCGCAGCAGGTAGGGCAGGCGATACTCGAGCAGGCTCACCCCGCCGCGCACGCCATAGGACCAGCCCTTGTCCTCGCGCAGATCCATGTTGATGCGCGACAGGAAGTTGCCGCCCAGCACCTCGTTGCCGGCCAGCAGTGCCTCGAGTTCATCGGCGCCGGTGCGATCGAGCACCTGGCCGGCATAGATCATCGACTGCGGCGAACCCGGACGGTTCACCAGCACGATGCGCTCGCTGCTGGCGGGGACCTCCGCCTCGAAGTTCTTCTCGCCGCTGGCGACATCTGGCGCGTGCCAGCCCTCGCCGCCGAAGCGCTCCTCGAGCAGCGGCAGCAGTTCCGCGAGCGTGGTGTCGCCGACCGCGAAGATCTGCGCATTGTCGGGACGGATCCATGCCTGGTGGAACGCGATCAGGTCATCGCGTGCAAGCTGTTGTACCACCGCCGGATCGCCGGTGCCGCTGGAGGGCACGCCATAGGGATGGCCGGCGCCGTACAGCAGTGGCGGCAGCGTGCGCTGCGCAAGTCCCTGCGGATCGGCGCTCTCAGCCGCAATGCCATTGAGCTGCTGCGCGCGCAGGCGCTCCAGCTCGCCTGCATCGAAGGCCGGGTTCTTCACGATGTCGGCCAGCAGGTCGAGCGACAGCGCAAGATTCGGCACCAGCGCGAACATCTGGATCATCGTGCGGTCGAGCGTTGCGCCGGCGGCGATGCTGGCACCGAGGCGCTCCTGCTCCTCGGCAATCTGCGTGCTGTTGCGCGTGACGGTGCCCTCCGGCAGCAGCGCCAGCATCAGCGACTGCGTGCCGAGCGCATCCTTCGGGTCGGCGGCATAGCCGGCGTCGAACACCACCGACAGCCGCAGCGTGGGGACCGCCTCGCGGCGGGCGAAATGCACCTGGATGCCATTGGACAGCTCGGCGGTTTCCACCGCGGGGAAATCCAGCTGCGGCACCGAGGTGACCTCGGGGAGCTGGCTGCGGTCGGCAGCAAGGCGCGGCAGCGTGCGCGGCTCGCCGGGCGGGGTGTAGAAGGCGGGCTGCATGCCGGTGGCCATCGGCGCGCGCGCCGCTACCCCCTTGGCCTCTTCGTAGGCACCGCGTTCACCGGGCACCACATGCAGCGCATAGACCGGCCGCTTCAGCCAGCGCTGCAGCGCCGCGGTGACCTCCGCGGGCGTCGCTGCAGCAAGGCGCTTCTTGTAGAAGGCGGGATCCCCCGTGTAGAGCAGACCTTCGGCCAGCGTCGGGGCCTTGCCGCTGAAGCCGCCCACCGATTCCAGTCCCGCGATGGCGCTGGCGATGTTGCTCACCACCACACGCTGCACTTCGTCCTGCGTGGGACCTTCCTCGATGTACTGCGCCACGATCTCATCCAGGCGCCGCGACACCAGCTGCGGGTCCACACCCGGCTTCACGTCGGCAAAGATCTCGAGGAGACCCAGCTGCGCGAAGTCCTGGTAGTAGGCCGCGACGCGCACCGCCAGCTGCTCCTCGCGCACCAGGATGTTATCCAGGCGCGAGCTGGACAGCCCGCCCAGCACCGCCATGCCGATGCGCAGCGGGTTGGCGTCCGCATCGGTCATGCCCGGCGCCGTCCAGTTGCGGTACAGGCGCGTGGTGGGCACATGGTCGGTCATCTCCTCGAACTTCGATTCCGCGAGCGTAGGCACCGGGACCGTCAGTTGAGGCGCCGGCTTGCCGCGCGGAATGTCGCCGAAGTACTTCTCGACCAGCGGCCTTGCCGTCGCCGCATCGATGTCGCCGGCCAGCACGATGACGGCGTTGTTGGGTCCGTAGTGATCGGTGAACCAGGCCTTCACGTCCGCAAGGCTGGCTGCATCGAGGTCGGCCATCGAGCCGATGGTGCTGTGGCCATAGGGGTGATCCGGCGGCAGCAGCGCCGCCAGCTGGGCATATTCGACCAGGCCATAGGGCTGGTTGTCGCCCTGGCGCTTCTCGTTCTGCACCACGCCGCGCTGGTTGTCGAGCACGCGCTGCGTCACCGCGCCCAGCAGGTGTCCCATGCGGTCGCTCTCGAGGAACAGCGCCACTTCCAGCGCCGTGGTCGGCACCGTCTGGAAATAGTTGGTGCGGTCGAACCAGGTGGTGCCGTTGAGATCGGTGGCACCCACCTGGCGCAGCGGCTCGAAGTAGTCGCCCGGCGCATTCTCGGTGCCGTTGAACATCAGGTGCTCGAACAGATGCGCAAAGCCGGTCTTGCCCTCCGGCTCATGCTTCGAGCCCACGTCATACCAGACCGAGACCGCCACGATCGGCGCCTTGCGGTCGGTGTGCACCAGCACGCGCAGGCCGTTTTCCAGCTCGAACTGCTCGTAGGGGATGTCAACGGCGGCGAGCAGCTCTTCGGCAGGTGCCGGATCCGGAGCACGCGTGGTCTTCGAGCCGCAGCCGGCGAGCGGCAACGCCGCGACGATCAGCGAGAGGAGGAGGGGACGGAGCATGGAATCACCTCTGGCGTAGACTGGCGGCAAGGATAGCGCCTGCTGTGGAGGATGGGAGGCGGCTGGTGACTCGCGTTACCGGATACGCATGAAATGCAGGCGCGAGCATCTGGGTTCGCTTGCCGCACAAGGCATCCACCGGCCCCACATGGAGATGAGGCATGAGCGCAAACACCCTGTTTCGCACCAGCAGATGTCACTGCGGAAGCCTGCGCTTCGTCGCACACGGCACGCCGAGGTTCATCACCAACTGTCATTGCCGGGATTGCCGCCGGGCCACCGGTGCGCCGTTTTCCACCTGGGTGGGTTTCGACTCGCGCAACGTCAGCTGGACAGGCGAGCGCGCGATCCATCGCAGCTCGCCCGATGTGGCACGCGGCTTCTGCGGCCGATGCGGCACGCCGATGTCCTATTCGGGAAAGCAGTGGGCGGCGCAGACCCACCTGCTGATCGGCACCTTCGACGATCAGGACGACCTGGTTCCCACCGGCGACACGTTCGTCGCGGAGAAGCTGGCGTGGGTGCAGCGGGTGGAAGACAGATCAGGCGAGTGACGGACTCGCGGCGCAAAGGAAAGCGGGGCGGCTGACGATCAGACGCCCCGCCGCGTGTCATTCGCCGGCTGGCTTGCGCTTCGCAACCACTTCGGCCAACGCGTTACCTGCCACCGCACCACGCTGCAGGCGCAGTTCATCGCCGACCAGCTTGCCCGTCCACGGCACCGTGGTCTCGGCGTTGTTCAGGGTGCGGACGACATTGAACGAGATTTCATCACCCTTGACCTTGCCGTCGCGGATCTCGGTAGCGCCCGGCGCTGCGGCATTGTCCAGCGTGCCGGTGAGCTTGTCGCCATTGGCCTTCAATTCAAACGTGACCTGGGACTGGCCGACCGTGCCCACCCAGGTGCCGTCGACGTCGGCAGCCGAGACAATCCCTGCGCCCATGAGGGCGGACAGCGCAATGGGAAGTTTCATGAAACTGTTCATCGCATTCCCCCACAACATGTAATGACGTTCACCGCCAGGAGGAGGGAAATCTAAATCCGGCGTCCACGCGTTGCTGTGTGATCTCGCCGGCGATGCTGGCGATGGTTATCGCCTTGCGGGGCCATCGGCGTTGGCCGGGACTGGGCCCGGCAACGGGCCAAGTGGCGTGCTGTGGAATGGGCTGGGAACAAGCTACGTCTTTGCTGGTGTGCTTTCGGATTTCCGATGACAAAAAGCCTCACTTTTGTATGCGATCGTCCGGCGCGTGTGGGCAATCGATTGAAGTGCCGGTCGGTTCGGCCTTGGCCGGGCGGACGCCAAGCGAATTTTGGCCGTCACGCTGTCTTCCGGAGCGATGTTTTGGGAGCGACGTGGTTGGGCCTCTGAGTCTCCTGCTCGCACTCCATGACTTCGCATAATGTATACAAGTGCTAGTGCGAAAACCCCTTGTTTTATAGGCTTTCCGCATCATCCCCTCAGATGCGATCACCGCAGCAACGCTTGAACTTCTCCCCGGACCCGCACGGGCACGGCGCATTGCGCGCCAGCTTGGAGGACCTGGAAGGCGCAGGCGGCAACGGCGGATCGAGCCACTGACCGACCACCAGAGTGAGCAAGGCATTCGCTGAAATCCCTTGGCGCGCGGCGGCGTCCTTCACCCGTTCAAGCATCGGGGCGGGAAGGCGGAGCGGAATCATGGGCTTGTTAGATGGCATCGCTGCACTGTACGGGTGATTCACCTTGATATCACCATCGAAGCCGC
This sequence comes from uncultured Steroidobacteraceae bacterium, assembly GCA_964417875.1. Classification (GTDB taxonomy): domain Bacteria; phylum Pseudomonadota; class Gammaproteobacteria; order Steroidobacterales; family Steroidobacteraceae; genus ZC4RG30. The sequence goes on along the minus strand of CAYQJU010000006.1, from coordinate 57,694 downwards.
ATTCCCCCCCGTAGCGCGTCACGCCAGAACGTCATGGTCATCAAGTGTTACTTCTTCAAGACTACGGACCGCCCGGCCGCCGCCCGCGCCGCTGGCGCGGCGCGGCGGCCGGGCTGGTCCGTCGCTGGCGGCGGCGCACTGAATCGCCAAGAGGGCTTGGCGAGCGGGCGGCAGCGGGGAAGGGGGAGGGACGACGAACGCGATCACGCCGTCCGCTCAGCGAGCGGCAGCGGGCCGGAGGCTGGGCGGCTACGCCCCGGGCGGATACACCACGACGCGCGCAGCGGCCGGCGGATCGGCCGAGGCCGCCGCAGCAGGCGGCAGGTACGGCGCGCGATCCAGCAGGCCGGAGAGTAGCGCGGGCAGATCCTCGCGCAGCGCCGCCATGGCTCGACCACGACTGCCATACGCGAGCGCCAGGCCATCGAACACGGGCTTAGGGATGCGGACCTCGACCCAGACCGTGCGCTCGTCCTGGCGCGTGACGTTGGCCATCAGGCCACGCCTGACAGCAGGCGGTAGACGGCCTGAAGCTCGGCCTGCCGCTCATCGTTGCCAGCAGCCCAGACGCGCATCAGTTCGCACAGGGTAGCGTGAAAGCGCAGCCAGTCCGGACCCACGCCGTGCGGCTGAGCGGCGCTATACAGCTTGCCATTGTGCGCCCGCCAGCCGATCCACTCGTCGCCGAGGATGCGGCCAGCATTGTGCAACTGCATGAGCCGGGTGACTTGCGCACTTGGTTTGCGGGTGCCGGCCTTGTAAGCCCGCGCGGTGCGGATGGAAACCTTGCAGACGTCAGCGATGACTTGCTCAGGCACGCCGTAGAAAACCGAATTGGCAACCTTGGCGAGCTTGGCACGCTCAGCGGCCGGCATAGGGCCACGATTCACGCGGCCGGGGCGCACCCACGCGACGGAGTCCAGGGGGATGATTTTGGCAGACACGGCAGCACCGACTGGCAGCCGTGGCGATGCTGCGGGTCCGCTGGTGTGTGTCTTAACGATCGACTTTTGCCGACCGGCCGCGCCAGCGGTGCGCGTGCTTCGTGTGTCTGCCGTGCCACGGCTTTCTCGCGCCATTTTGGCCCTGCAAAGGAGGTACTCGCAACCCGTGCCACCGTGACGCCGTGGCGGTCGGAGTGAGCAGGGACCGGCAGCAAGATTCCGTCCCGAGGAATCAAGGGTTTAGGCCAGTCCGGGCCTCACGGGACTGGAGTGTACGTACTTCGCATAATGTATATTATGTCAAATCATAGATATCCTGATCAGTCCGGCCCGGCCCGGGCACCTCCTACCCGCATCACCTTCCTCCACCGACTCGACATGCCGCCCCCATAAGCCGACCCTCGACTCATCCCCGCGATCGAACCTGCCGCCATGCCACCACAATCACCCGCAGACACCGACTGGCCAGCCGGCACGATCTTCACCGTCGGCCATTCAACGCTGCCGATCGAATCGTTCATCGCGCTGCTGCAGACCTATGGCATCGAGAAGCTCGCCGACGTGCGCACCGTGCCGCGCTCCCGCCACAATCCCCAGTTCAATTCCGACGCGCTGGATGCCAGCCTGCGCAAGGCCGACATCGTCTATCTGCCCATGCCGGAACTGGGCGGCCTGCGGCATCCGCGCAAGGATTCGCCGAACACGGGCTGGCGCAACAAGAGCTTCCGCGGCTATGCGGATTACATGCAGACAGCCACCTTCAACCGCGCCGTCGACGAGCTGGTGCGCGTCGGCAAGGAGGCCCGCGTCGCGATCATGTGTGCCGAGGCGGTGCCGTGGCGCTGCCATCGCTCGCTGGTTGCCGATGCGCTGGAGGTCCGCGGCGTTCCGGCCATCGAAATCCTGTCCGCGACGAATTTCCGCCCGCACAAGCTGACGCCGTTTGCGCGGGTCGAGGGCGATTCGATCACCTATCCGCCGGAGCAGGAGCAGGCGAACCTGCTCTGAGGCATCCTGTCGCGGTGCCTGACTCGCTGGAAAGCCTGCTCGATGAAGTGCGCGCCTGCAATCTGTGCGCCGCCTCGCTGCCCATGGGCGCACGACCGGTGCTGCAGGTCGGGGCCTCCGCGCGCATCCGCATTGTCGGCCAGGCGCCGGGGCTCAAGGTGCATGAAACCGGCATCCCGTGGAACGATGCGTCCGGCGCGCGGCTGCGACAGTGGATGGGCGTGACGGATGCGCAGTTCTACAACCCGTCCCGCATCGCGATCATCCCGATGGGGTTCTGCTATCCGGGTCGCGCCGCCTCCGGCGACATGCCGCCGCGACCTGAATGCGCAGCGGCATGGCACGCACGTCTTGATGCGCACCTGCCGCGGCTGGGACTGACGCTGCTGATCGGGCGCTATGCGCAGGCGCATTACCTGCGGGGCCGTTTGAAGCCGACACTGGCGCAAACCGTGCAGGCCTGGAGCGAATATCTGCCGTCCGGGTATTTCCCGTTGCCGCATCCTTCACCGCGCAACCAGCCCTGGCTGGTGAAGAATCCGTGGTTCACGCAGCAGGTGCTGCCAGCGCTGCAGCATGCCGTGCGCGACGCGCTCGCCCGCTCTACGCCGCCGAAAGCCCTTCGACGGTGATCGGAATCCCGAGCAGTTTCGCCACCGGTGCCTGCGGACGCACCAGCTCGCTCAGGGTGTGACCATCCAGCGCGACGAGGAATGAATTCGTCGCCTCCTCGAACAGGCCTTTCAGCTGGCACACGGAACTGATCACGCAGCCGTCATTCTCCTTGCCGAGGCACTCGACCACACCCAGCCCGGATTCCATCTCGCGCACCACCTGGCCGACGCGGATCTCATGCGGCGCCCGCGCGAGGCGCACTCCCCCACCCTTGCCGCGCGTGGTCTCCACATAGCCCAGTTCGGCGAGGCGCGCGACCACCTTCACCAGATGATTGCGCGAGATGCCGTATGACTGGCTGATGCCGGTGACGGTGTGACGGCGATCCGGCGCGACGGCCAGCGCGATCAGTGCGCGCAGGCCGAAGTCGGTGTACTGCGTCAGTTTCACTTGCGCAGCAGCTTCGCCATCGAGGGTTTGGTATCGATGAGGATCTCGCTGAT